>CANCLV010000039.1 GCA_947378905.1 Opitutia bacterium | reverse complement strand
CGTTCGCCAGCGTAGGACTCGTCGTAGGTATCTTTGCTTTCACGACCGTAGGTGTGCGAAACGCCAGCCTGAGCCATTAAATCTCCTTCATAACTGCAATCGATAAATACCCGAGCGGTGATGCGACGAGCTTCGACTTGTTTGGGTTGTGCTGCGGGTACTCCCATCGCATCGGGAGGAGCAAAATCTAAACTGATGGATCGGATGCGGGTGTTTTCTTTGACGACTTTATTTAAGCGATGTTCGTAAATGACTTTAATATTTTTTTCTGAACATAACTTCGTGTAAAGTTTTCGCATCGCGACGTTATCGTCATCGATTAATAATTTTAAGGCGAGTCCACCGACGCTGGCTTTGGTGCCCCAGTCGATGCGGTGCAGTCCGCCTCCACTCATGCCGCCCAACCATCGGCTGGGTTCAATCACCACGACACTGAAACCTTGTTCCGCGACAGATATCGCCGCGGCGATACCTGAGGCCGTTGCGCCATAAACACAGACGTCAAAACTTTCAGGTGCATTTTCGGACTGTGCTCGCAGTGCTGCACCGAGCAGGGCAGTACCACTGAGGGCGATGAAATGACGGCGGGGTAGTTTCACCCGCACACCTTAGAGCCCTTCACAGGGGTCGTACAATCCTTGACGAATAACAAATCGTATAACCCCCGCAGAATCGTGTACATTGAGCTTTCTCATTAGGTTGGTGCGGTGGTTTTGAGCGGTTTTGACACTGATATCCAGTGCCACGGCCACTTCTTTGCTGGAAAAGCTCTTTGCAATCATCACCGCCACCTCACGCTCTCGGTCGGTTAACATCATCGCCATTTGATCGACGGACACTTCGGGATTTTTGAGCGCTGTTATGAGTGCATCATTGAATTCAGTGCTAAAACAGGTTTCGCCCTGAGAAATAATTTCAAGGGCTACTTTCAATCGGCTGATATTTTCGTTCTTACTGACAAACCCTCGCACCCCATCGCGCACCAAACACCGCGCAATCTTACCCTCGATTTTTCCCGAAAAAACTAAAATTTTAATTTCGGGATAAGTATTCTTTAAACGATATAAAACTTCCACGCCACTGATGTCGGGTAATTTTATGTCCAGAATAAGAATATCAGGCTGATGCTGTAGTGCTAACTCTACACCTTCTTTGCCCGTTGCAGCCGTGGCCACGACTGCATATTTCAATTTATCTTCTATCAAGTGCTTGAGCATTTCTCTGACCACTGTCTGGTCCTCAATAATCATAACCGAAATATTGCGCGGCTCAGTAAGAGTGGTTGGCATAAGTTTAGGTAAAATGAAGGATTAAGCGCGTAAGCAAAACTTTAACTATATGGGCTATTTACCCTATTGACATTAGGGGTCTATTGCTGGGTCGACTAGACCGTGTCGCACCGCAAACCGTACTAACCCTGCTACATCATGGACGCCGAGTTTACGCATGAGGTTGGCGCGGTGGTTCTCGGATGTTTTAAGGCTGATGTTCAGTTGCCTGGCGACTTCTTTGCTACTGTTACTTCGGGCAATGAGAACAGTGATTTCGCGTTCACGTGGCGTGAGTAATTCGATCATGGAATCGGCATGTGAATTGGGTTTAGCGAGTGCTTCACGAACGGTCTGACTAAAGGTATCGTTGTACCAGTTCTCTCCTTGAGAAACTTTATCGAGTGCCTGTCTTAGTTCCGTCAGTGAGGAGTTTTTATTAACGAAGCCATGCATGCCTTCTTGGATAAGTCCGCGAATAATTTGTGGCTCTTGTTTGGCGGAGAATACCACTACGCGCATGCGCGGAATCGATTTATTTAATCGTCGTAGCACTTCGATGCCACTTAAACCCGGCATTAAAACATCGAGCAGTAAAACATCGGGCCTTAATTGTAGTGCTAATTCTACCGCCGTTTGTCCTTCAGCTGCCGTCCCAACAATTTTGAAGTGGTTGTAGGACTGCAGCACCTCGGTAATCATTTCTCGAATCGCTGCCTGATCTTCCACGATGAGAATCGTTTTACGTAAATCAGCCGCTGGTAGGGGCGGTGGCGCAGGGTCTTTTGGTTTTTTCTTAAACTTATCTTTTAGAGAGTTTTTCATAAATTAAGGACTATTTCATACCCACATTTAGGCTAAGCAACTGCGACAACTTGGGCATTATGCTCCACGAAAAGGGTGGGGGTTTGTGGTAAAATCGTGTGGGGCTTGACTGTCCAAAAAAACAGATAAAATGAAGGTCATGGAAAACACCTCACGTATCGTTGCTGAAGCTGACCAAATTGATGCCGCTTCATTCTATCGCAAAACCTATGGTCTTGTTGCCTTAGCCTTCGCTGGCTTTGCTGGTTTACTCTACACGTTCTTTAATCTTACGCCGGTTGCCGAAATTTTCATGACCACGCTGGGTGCAATGTTCAAGTCCCTCGGTGGCTTTACTTGGTTAATCGTCATGTTGGGATTCTGGGCTGGTACCTATTTTGCTCAAAAACTCGCTTCGAATAGAGCCTCTCGTGAATCTCAGTATGCAGGTCTGGCACTCTATGTTTTGTTAGAGGCTCTTATTTTTATTCCTCTAATTGCAATTGTGGCCGTAACAACTAAGGGGCATCCAGATGATATTCTCCTCCCAGCTTGCGGTCTTACTGGCGCGTTAGTTCTTGGTCTCACCCTTGCTGTACAATTAACCCAGGTAGACTTCTCCTTCTTACGTATTGTCATCACTATTGGATCAATTTGTGCCATCGGTGCTGTGATCATGTTCACGATCATGGGCATTAACCCAGGTACCTGGTTCGCCTTAGCGATGATTCTCCTCATGGCTACGGTCATTCTTTATCAGACCCACGTCATCAAGAATCAGTGCAGCACCGAGGACTATGTCATCGCTGCTTTCATTTTATTCTCCGCTTTCGTAACCTTACTCTGGTACGTGATCCAATTCTTCATGGGTCGTCGCAGCGAGTAATCACGGACGCTCTGCGATATAAAAGCGGGTTTCGCCTGCAAAGTTTTTAACGTTAGAATTTTCCAAGGCCACTTCCGAACGAAGGGGGCTTTGGATGATTTTAAATCCAGCATTCAGAAGCTCCTGACGAGTTTCACTCTCCGTACTGCTGTGCATAAATACGGGCGTCGAATCGGTTTCGTGCCATCGATCGCCTTTTTGACATCCCGGCAGGGCGGATACGTTTTTCCATAAGTCCACATGCTCACCTTTTTCACGATCATTCGCCGTAAAAAGAAATTTTCCTCCAGGTTTAAGTATTCTGTAAATCTCCGCCAGTGCCTCGAGGCGGTCAGCGTGACATCTCAAGCACATGAGTCCATTAAACGCAAAGACGACCCCATCCCAGGACTTATCTGGGTATGCCAGCCGACACGCATTAGCGACTTCGATGGTCGCGGATTGAGCCACACCCGCCTCGGCAAATACTCCTTGGGTAATATCTACCATCACCGGTGAAAAATCCGTAATAGTTAGATTCGTATAGCCATCTTTCGCTAGGCCCAAGCCAACCCGCCCTCCACCACACCCAAGCTCCAAGATTTTAGCCGTTCTGTCTGGGAAGGTCTGATTGATGAGAATCTTTTCCGATGCCCATAAACCTACCTGTACCGCAGCTCTCGCATAGTTGAGCGCAGTTTGCGGATTAAGCCAGTGGGCTTGGCGGTCTTCGGCCATAAACTTATTTCAAGCCACTCTTGCCAATAGCGCAACCCTAGGAAAATCTCATGTATGCTTCGTATTGCTTTAATCGCTCTTACACTGGCGTTCAGTTCCTGCGATCAGCCTACCCAGCGTTCTGTAAATAAAACGACTCAAGAGGCGGGCATTGATACGCTTTTCAATATTCAACAGGGTGCTAAGATTACACATCTTAAGTTAGCTGGTACCGACCTAGAAAAAAGTCGCGGACTGATGGGCGTTGAAAAATTACCAGCAGATACGGGAATGATTTTTATGTATGAGTCGGATCAAGTAATGCGCTTTTGGATGAAGGATACTCCCTTGGATTTGGATATCGCCTTCGTGCAGGCCGATGGAGTGATTGCCGAGATTCGAACGATGAAAGCCGAAGATCTTACTGAGGTGGCTTCACAATCATCACATATCCGATTCTGCATCGAAATGCCCGCGGGTTGGTACGCATCATCACAAATTACGGCGGGGGATACGGTTAATCTTAACCAGTTAAAAGATGCTCTGACTGCTCGTGGCTTTAAAGTGCAGCGTTACTTTGCTTCGACTTCAGAGAGAGCGCCAAATCGCTAATAGAATTACGCAAGTCAACCAAGCAGTGAGAACGAAAGCTAGTGCAAGTCTTTCGAAATAAGTGGTTAAAAATAATTTCATTGAGTCGGCGCAAGCTTCGCCGCACTTAATTTTAAATATTCGGTAAGACGAAGAAGATGAACGGGTGAGGGCGTGCCCATGATAGGTGCTAAAGCTTGTTCAGCTTTGGCAATTTCGGCATCGAGGGCCCGGAAAGACTCACGCCAGGTCTCAGCAGAAATCACTTTTAGCGGATCAGCCCCTTCGCGAATCTCTCCAGCTGGATCGCCCCCGCGACGATTACGTTCTAAAATCATCGGCAAGGTAAGTTTTCCACTCGCTGCATCCGTGCCTAGGGTTTTGCCAGCACGCTTGTCATCCTGTAGTAAATCTACGAAGTCATCGTAAATTTGATAGGCAATGCCGAGGTGCGAACCAAACTTTGCACAGGCCTCAATATGTTCACGGGGATGACCGGCGAGTAGGGCGCCCACGCGACAGGAGGCTTCAAACAACACCGCCGTCTTCATGCGGATTTGCTTATAATATTCATCCAGAGTTAAGGCCGTATTACCACGCGCAAAAGTTTGGCAGACTTCACCCGAACAAACATCGCGCGAGGCTCGTGCAACAATTGAACAAATTTCTGAGGAAGTATGTTCACTGGCTAAGACCAGAGCGTGAGCAAATAATGCGTCACCAAACAACACCGCTGCGTGTGCTCCATGTGTTCGATTGGGAGTGTCAGCACCATGTCGTTTGTCAGCACCATCTAAGACATCATCGTGAATCAACGTGGCTAAGTGTACTAGTTCTACAATGGCGGCGCCCTTAATAAGCGAGGCTTGTGGTCCAACGCCAGCACCAGAACCAAATGCTAAAAGCGGGCGCAGGCGTTTTCCAGGATGTGCTAAAACTCCACGAAGCAAGGGATGCACTTCGGGCTCAAAACAGCTTTCTTGTTCTTCAAGAAAAGTTTTAAGCGCCGCAAAGTAGGCCTCAAATCCTGCGTGAAGGTCGATAGTCACTTTCGCAAACTGTCCCAGCCACGCAACGCTGGCAAGTGCTAGGTTTAATCTAAGGTATAAATTTAAAAAACTACTAGATTAGTCTAGGGAACTAATATCCCCATCAGTCGATGGAGGGCCTGATTTTGGCTTTGAAGACGGCTTTTTAACGTTTTTTTCACTATCAGCTTCATCATCCTCCTCGTCGTCTAAATCGACGGGCTCATCCTCTTCGGGGTAAGGTGAATCACCACGTGCTACACGTTTGCGACGTACAAGTATGCCACCAACTCCAATCGCAATGAGATAGAAGCTAAAGAGTATACTGGTTAAAATAGCTAGTGAGATCACATCGCCGATAGGCGTGAGTAGTCCAACAACTAGGACGATTCCGAACAGCATTCCGCGCCAATGTTTGAGTAGGGTTTTCGGACGAATAATTTCCGTCCACATTAATATGATGAGTGCCAGCGGAAATTGAAATGTAATTCCCGTGATCAAACTCATCATGGTGACGAGACCAAAGTAATCGGAGGCTTTCCAAATAACTTCCATGCCCATGCCAGTTGCAAAGTGATGCCACACTTGAATTGAAATAGGAGTTAGCCAGAAAAACGCTAAAGCTGCACCCGTTAAGAAAAGGAAAAAGGCAGCGACACAAAATGGAATAAGCGCTTTTTTCTCACGTGAAGTTAAGGCAGGCCCAACGAAACGTGCTGTTTCGTAAAGAAAAACGGGAGAGGCCACCGCTACGCCCGCTGAGAAGGCAGCGTACATTAAAACTGACCACACACCCATGAAGGTGAATTCTTTGAGTTCCCCAAGTGATTTTAATGATTCATCAGCATGCCCCATAATAAAGTGGAGCGGTGAGGTCTCAGGATTTTTTGCCCAATTTAATGGGAGACTTAAGAGATGCGGAATTTGTTGATAGTAAATGAGCGCAGCAACCATCCCAACCATGAATACGGCTAATACTCGAATAATCGAAACGCGTAAATCTTCCACGTGTTCGAGAAAAGTCATCTCACTACGTTCTTTTTTTCTACGGATAAGCGAGGAAAGCATGATTAGACAGTGAGTAGCGCTTTGATGTCATCTAAGCTGATTGCTGAGGATACGGAGTCCGATTCACTGAGGAGCTTACGTAGCATTTCGGACTTCGATTTCTGTAAATCCATCACACGTTCCTCAATGGTGCCTGTAGCAATTAATTTAATGCTAGTAACGGTACGAGTTTGTCCAATGCGGTGCGCACGGTCCGTAGCCTGAGCTTCTGCAGCCGGATTCCACCAAGGGTCGAAGTGAACCACGGTATCGGCACCAGTAAGATTGAGTCCAGTTCCGCCTGCTTTAAGTGACATGAGCATGACTGGAATATCAGGCGAGCTGTTGAACTTGTCGCACACCGACTGGCGATCAGTCGTGGAACCATCGAGATAACAATATTTGATGCCTCTCTCTTCGAGGGCTTTCTTGAGAATCTTAAGCGCTGATACGAATGTGGAGAAGACTAACATGCGGTGATTAGCATCTTTAGATTCTTCGAGTAGTTCGAGGAAGGCCTGCAGTTTTGCTGAATCAGCTTCATCCATTTTCGGATCAAGAATGCGTGGGTCCGCACAAATCTGACGGAGTCGAAGTAATTGATTAAACGCCGCCATACGAATGCTCGCTTCTTTGGCGCCACTCATTTCCATTTCAAAAATTTCCTTACGAGTGTTTTCCTGCATCTCGTCGTAGAACTTTTTCTGGTTATCTTCAAAGTCGCAGTAAATGACTTGTTCAATCTTCGCAGGTAATTCGGGAGCCACGGCGACTTTTGAGCGACGGAGTAAATAGGGTGCTGCCATTTGTAATAATCGGTCGTCGTGCCATTTGCGGTCATCGATTGCCACACGTTCTTCAACCTTGGGCAGATATCCAGGCATCAAGTAGCCGAAGAGAGAACGAAGATCTTCCAGTGAGTTTTCAACCGGTGTACCAGTTAAAATATAGCGACCTTTGGCAATGAGTTGTTTGACGGCCTTGGTCGACTGGGCTCGAGGATTTTTTATATTCTGTCCTTCATCGCAAATCGCCACACCCCAATTAACCATCGAGAAAGAGCCGATATCGCGGGCTAATGTACCGTACGAAGTAATGACTAAATCATAACGCTTTAAGAATTCGGGCGATGACTCACGGAACTGCCCGTGGTGCGGTAAGACTTTTAAGCTCGGAGTAAATCTGCGTGCTTCACGTCTCCAATTCTCAACCAATGAAGCAGGGCAAATCACTAGACAGGGTCCATCGGCTGGACGTTCTCGGCGTACAACTTCCATGAATGCTAACGCTTGAACGGTTTTACCGAGACCCATTTCATCAGCGAGTAAACCTCCTAAATTATTTCTATGTAAGTGCCACAACCACGCTACGCCCAACTTTTGATAGATGCGTAACATCTGATCGAGGTCTTCACGAATCGGTGCTGGCTGCAGTTTTGAAAGATTACGAATCGCATCGGAACGCTTCGTCCAAGTTTCGGGAGGAGCAAAGGCCGCTTGTAATTCTTCGGCAATCGCATCGGCACTCGCTAAGTCAGCAAAGCCAATTTTTAAATTCATGTCTAAGTCGACATCGCGCTTGGATTCGCCGGTGATGCGACGTTGGGCATTGCGAATAGACTCAAGTAATTCGGGGGTAATTAGACGGGGTCCGCGATCCGTATAGAAGAACATTCTGCCGCTGGCTAAGGCCTCTTGAACCACTTTTGGCGTCTTACCTTCAGGATCAATACCGATCGCAAAGCGATAACCTTCGGTGTCTTCAGCGGCTGCACATTTTGCTTTGGCTAACTGCACATTGCGAAGTGAGTGTGATAAATTATGGGTGAAGTAGGCGCAGTTGTCTTCGCAAAGAATTTTGTGATGTCGGGCTAAAAAGTTAAGAACTTGAATCGTCCCCCCTAATCTCCACTCCCGCGTACTTGTTTCTAAAATAAATCCGTTGCGTTGTAAAACTTCACGCAATTCAGCGACGGCACCGCTAGCTTTTTGCGGCAGGCGAATACGTAACCATTTCATGGAACCATCAACCCAAGTGGTATCTTCACTGCCACGATCTTGCGCACGAATTTCTTCTTTCTCGTCATCTACCTCTTCACCATTAGCGGTTGTTTGAGGTGTTGGATTTGGGTCGTCTAAATATTCATGAACACCCGCGAGTTCATTGCCATTCCACTCCATGGGAGTTTCCGGCGCATTCGCCATTCGGAAGATAGTGAGGTCTTTTCCGAAGGCTAAAAGCTGTCGCAGGTGTCGGCGAGTAAGCGGCAGGAGGCCTTGGAGTTTTCCGTTACAAAGATTCTCTAAAATCGACAGGAAAATAACCGTATTTGTCTCAATCGTCCAAGCCTTCGTCCGATCAATATTTTCGGGGGCAACTTGGATGTCATTGATTCGTAATTCTAAACGACAAATAATTTCATCTCTTTGTGATGAGGTCGCAATATTCGGTGGAATAATAAAGCGGACTTCAATCGGAGTACCTTTTTTAGGAGAAAGATTAATGGTGCGTAATTTCGGACCACTACTTGATAAATTATTATTTGCTGCCGTAGATTTATTCTCTTCCGCCGGCTTTGCTTCATTCGCTTTTACTTTGGTTGGCTCAACATCATCAGTGAGTTTGAGATAACCCTCTTTAACCGCTAAAACTAAATAGGCGGCGAGGGAGTGGACGCAGAGTTTGCGCTG
>CANCLV010000038.1 GCA_947378905.1 Opitutia bacterium | reverse complement strand
ACACCAAATGCGACCATACCTTCGAATAATTGGTAAGCTTCATCAGCGCGACGTCCCCATGGATCCATGAATGAGGTGATTCGACGCATGCGACTGCCCCAGTTCATAACCAAAATCACCAATCCCGTAGCGGCTATAATGAAAGCGGGGATCGTATACTTCCAGCGAACGCCGGAAATAAACATCATCAAACCACCGACAGCGAGACACAGAATAATTGTTCCTAAATCAGGTCCTAATGCAATAAACGCACAGACCGTTAAAATGACACCCACGGGTTTGAAAAAGCCTTCACGAGCATCAATCCACCCCTTGGGAGTAAAAATAACGGCACCACGATCGCTTAGTTGATAAATCTTAAACTTAACAGACATGGTATGTCTTTGCATTTTTGCCAACAGATCAGACAGGCAAATAATCATCGCAATTTTTCCGATATCGGATGGCTGTAATCTGAAAAATCCGAAATCAATCCATCGCCACGAACCATTTACGGTGACACCGACACCAGGAACTCGGGCACACAGCATCAAAAAGAGTGCACCGGCAAAAATAGTCCAACGGTATTCGCGCAATCGATCCAAGTTAACTCGATAAGCTAACCAAGCAGCGAAGAGTGCGAAAGGAATGTAGGCTAACTGACGATCAAAGGCAGCGGTACGATTTTTCGCCGAAAGCGAAATCCCTGCGCTGTATTGATTGACTAATCCGAACACAATCAAAGCCACTGTGATTATCGCAATCCCCACAGAGTAGCTCCGGAGTGAACCGGGCGTCTCCTGTTTGGCTGCGATAATCATAGTGGATTATGATCGAGAATTACTTACGGGAAGAATTCGGATTCGCAGGCTTAACTGGCTTAGCGGCAGGAATTTTCAATTTCTGACCTGCCTTGAGAGCAGCGTTCAGAGGCAATCCGTTAGCAGCAGCTAAATCCTTAAGAGTAACTTTTTCGCGAGCAGCGACAAGTTGTAAGGTTTCGCCGTGAACAACGGTGTGAACGCCACCGGGACCAGCCGTGATAGGCTGAGGCGCAACGGTTGAGATGGCTGGAGCAGAAGTCCGAGCACCTGCTGAGTAAGCAGCAAGATCGGGATCTTTTTCGAAGCCACTCGTGCTGCGGCAACCGTTTACTCCGACGAGTACGGCGATGACGCAGAGGTGTAGTAGAACAACAGCACTGACTGTGAGGATAGGACGCATGGTATGTTTTGGTTTGGGTTAGGAGAAATTATATTCGGTTGGATAAAGCGACAGCAGCCCGTTCGAACACGACACCGCGTTCGGCGTAACCTGCAAATTGATCAAAACTAGAAAATCCGGGACTAAGTAAAATAGCCATGGGGCCATGCGCATCTTTGGCAGCAGCCACGACAGCGTCTTGTAATGAGGTATAAATACGAGCGGGCTTACCGAGGGCCTCGAAAGTTTTTAATAAATCGGGCGCCGTCTCACCAATTAAGTAAGCCGACTCAATTTTAGGGCTCACTTGTTCAGCAAAACGTTTCAAGTCTCCACCCTTCCATTTACCCCCACCAATCCAACGAACGGGAATATCAAATTGCGATAACGCAGCATATACCGCATGGAAATTGGTACCCTTGGAGTCATTCCAAAACTCAATACCACGAGCTTCAGCAACTTTTTTGAGTCGATGTGGCGAGGCGCGGAATAATTTGGCCGACTCTTCAAGAATGCGCATCGGAATGCCCTTCGCTTGCCAATATTTTACAGCGAGTGACCAGTTTTCACGCTGAGGCCATGATTCAAAAATGGATCCAGCAGGAATTTTTCCATTCACCTCGTCGCGCGTCGCAACAATGGTTTCGGGTGGTAAAGAAATTCCAAACTTTTCAGCATGAGCAACGACTGATTCACCGACAATCAAGGTACCACCAGGAATCATTCGCTCAATGAGTTTAAATTTCGCACGGAAATAACTTTCTAAATCGCCGTGACGGTCCAAGTGATCCTCGTCGAAATTAGTCCAAAGCACCGCCTCGGGTGTAAAGTGGCGCAAGTCTTCACCTTGGAATGAACTGACTTCGACGACTGCTAAAAACGCGGCATTCGAAGAGGTGTTAGATAAGGACGTCAAAGGCAGGCCAACGTTACCGCAGGCAATGGCGTTCAGTCCTGCACGCTTATGTGCGAAGGATAAAAACTCGGTGAGCGTTGTTTTACCATTTGTGCCCGTGATGGCAATCGAGGCACCACACCACATGATCGCACCGAAATCTAATTCACTTAAACAATGCAGACCAGCACGACGCGCAGCCAAGAGCCAGGGGTGCGACTGTGGAAAACCAGGACTGTAAATTAATAAATCATGATGACCGGCTTCATCGGCGCCAAATTGGCGGTTCTCGCCTTTTTCATCATAAATGACTGAAGCAAAACCTGCTAAGCTCAGTGCATCAGCTACAGCACGACCACTCACACCCGATCCTAAAATGGCGGCGGGGCGAATTAAACGCGTGCGGAGTGATGCGGGCAATTCGTTCATCGAATTTTTAAAGTGAGTAGGCCAAGGAGACCAAAGAAAAGTGATAGAATCCAGAAACGCACGACGACCTTCGTCGTCGCCCAACCTTTTTTCTGAAAGTGATGATGAATCGGCGTCATGAGAAATAATCTCTGTCCGCCGGTTCGTTTAAAGTAAGCCACCTGTAAGATAACCGAGACTGCTTCGATCACGAAAACTCCACCGACAATCGCCAAGAGAAATGGCTGATGCATAAAACAAGCAATCGCACCCAGCGCACCACCGATACCTAAAGCACCCACATCGCCCATATAGATCTCGGCGGGAGCGGCATTGTGCCAGAGAAATACTAAGCCACCGCCTAGTAATGCAGCGCAGAATACCGCCAACTCTCCTGCTCCTGGAACGTAACTAATTAAAAGGTAGTTAGACCAATTTAGATTACCAGCGAGGTAAGCAATGAGCCCTAAAATCGCGGTGCTAACTAAAACACAGCCGATAGCCAAACCATCTAAACCATCGGTGAGATTCACCGCATTAGATGTTCCGACGCAGACTAATAAAATAAATACTGCCGCCACGATTAGACAAATCGTGAACGGCAAGCCTAAGGACTGGGCTGACCAGATTGGCTTCGTTAAAACAGGAAGCCAAATTTCGCACAAGCTCGCGCGATAATTAGCATCGAGTAAAACAATGCCGATGGCGCCTAAGGCAACGAGTGCTTGACCCGCTAATTTTGTTTTCGCGGAAATTCCGTCCGCACTACCGCGTTTAACTTTCAACCAATCATCCCAAAATCCAACCAAGCCCATGCCCACTAAAGTAAAGAGTGTGGCGAGAACTAAAACATTCGGACGAGCCCAAAGTAATACGGAGGGAATCATCGCGGCTCCGATTAAGAGTCCACCCATCGTGGGAACCTTGCCTCCCTCTTTTGCCAAGTTGCCCATCAATTGTGCGGAACGTTCAGGTTGGCGAAGGGCGCTGAGGGCTTTAATCATTTTGCTCGATAAGAGCATACCGATGATCAACGCCGTAAAACCTGCTAAAATAGCACGAACGGTGAGGTATTCAAAGAGACGAAAAGGTCCCCAGAATGATTCCAATTGATGTAAGTAATAAAGCATGGACTAGTGGAAAGAAAGTTGGGCTTGGAGTTGGGCAGGCAAGGTGCGCTCTAAAGTACAAGAACGACTACCCTTAACAAAAATCGTGCCGCGGTGATTAGAAATCGTTTGGGCAACTTCGTCTAAGGTATGCGCAGATTTTAAAATGACATCACTACGCGGTATACCTTTTAAAATTTCCTGCGAGTCGCCCGCCCAAGTAATCACCGTGTCGCCCGCACGGAACGGCAATTTTGCACCACACTCGCGGTGTAAACTTACAGAAGATTTACCGAGCTCGGCCATACCGCCGATGACGAAGAGACGGCGGCGAGGATCCTGTACAGTGAGACGATTAAAGCATTGTGCAGCATCCAGCAACGAAGCGGGACTCGAATTATAGCAATCGATATAGAATGTTCGGTTACCATCTTGGTGAATACTTCCACGACCAACCGGAGGCATCCACGATTCGAGGTTTTTCTTAATTTGATTTTCGCTAACTCCTAATTCTAGAGCAGCAACTACAGCGAGAGCGGCATTTCTACCGAGACCATCGGAAATCGGACTTAAGGGATAAGCACGACCATCAAGTAAAAGTATGCGACGACCATTCTCGTCCGCAAATTTAGCGCTAATAACACGCAATGGCATGACAGCCGGTTCATCATCTTCCTCAAATTTAACCACTAGGCAGCGAGAGGCGTGCGCTTGAAACTCGGGCCATTTTAAAAGTGAAGCTGGGATAATCGCCTTACCATCTGGCTCGAGGGCCGCAATCATTTCAGATTTTTCGTGAGCCACGGCTTCGATAGTTCCAACACCTTCTAAGTGCACCGGAGCCACGGCGGTAATGATTGCTAAATTAGGACGCAGGATTTGTGCCGAAAGTTTTAATTCACCGGGTAAACTCATACCCGCTTCAATGACTGCATAACGATGAATTTCCGATCGTAAGCGGAGCAACATTAACGGCACACCTAATAAATTATTTAAGTTAGCTTCAGTGATGAATGCTGATGAACCCAGCAACGCACCCAATAAATCTTTGGTCGAAGTTTTACCTACACTGCCCGTAACTCCAATAACACGTCCTTTAAATTCACCACGCCAGCCTGCAGCAATTTGGTGTAAACCTTTTTGCGAATCAGCAACCACCAGTTGAGGTAAATGGTCAGCCATACGCTTCGATACCACAGCGCAGGATGCACCACTAGCGCGAGCAGCATTTAAGAATTCGTGGCCATCGCGCTTGACGGTCTTAATCGCGACAAACGCTTCACCTTTTTTAATGGTGCGCGTATCCATGTTGAAACCAGTGATTTCTTGTTCAGGGAATGAAGTCCATTCGCCCTGAGTCCACTGCGCTAATTGTTTAGGATTAAAAGACGTACTCATGAGCGCAGATTCCTCCTTAATTCTAAAATTTCTTTAGCCACTAAACGGTCATCAAACGGTACGACCGTATCGTGAAACTCTTGAGTGGTTTCATGACCTTTGCCGGCAATGATCACACAATCATTAGGTTGAGCGGCGGCTAAAGCACGACCGATCGCGTCGCGACGATCATTAATAAATTCAACATTAGGCAGGGAACCTAAGCCTTCACGCATGTCGGCGAAAATAGTAGCGAGATTTTCCTTACGCGGATTATCCGCTGTCGCCCAAGCTTGATGTGCTAACTCAGCAACCACTTTAGTCATCGTAGGGCGTTTGCCACGATCGCGATTACCGCCACAGCCAAAGACGCACAAGACACGTCCTGGAGTAATGGAGCGTAACATTTGTAGAGCGTTGCGCAAAGCATCGTCGGTATGCGCATAATCAACAAATACTGGGAACGATTGTCCGGCCTCGACGCGCTCCATACGACCGGCGACACCGGGAAACGCTTTGACTGCTTCTACCATAGATAAAGGGTCACGTCCCAAAGCCGCCGCTAAAGCCAACGCACAAAGAATATTGGAGATATTATATTCACCAGGTAGCGGAGAATTAAAACGGGCGGATTGGCCTGCCCAGTTTACAGTGAATTCTGAGCCGCGCGGATTAAAAACAATTTGTGTCGCTTGGAGATCGGCGGGGCCATGAATACCAAATGTAATGACTTGGCCGCGAGTACGACAGGATTGGGCAAGATTTTTTCCGGCCGCATCATCTGTATTAATTACCGAAACTTTAGGAATAGAACCGCTACGACCGTCGAATAAAATGGTTTTAGCATCGAGGTAGGATTCCAGATTGCCATGATAGTCGATGTGATCACGGGTTAAATTTGTAAACGCTGCGGCCGCGAATGAAAAACCATGAACGCGGTCTTGATGTAAAGCGTGTGAACTAACCTCAAGGCAGGCACCTTCACACTGCGACTCAACCATTTGACGGAAGAAACCGGCTAAGTCAGCAGATTCAGGCGTGGTTTTGTAAGCAGGAATGGAACGGCGACCCAATTGGTAACGAACGCTGCCAATGAGACCCCAGTTCTGCCCTTCTTGTTGTAATAAGTGACGGAGCAAAGTGGTGATAGTCGTTTTACCATTGGTTCCGGTAACACCCACTAATTTTAATTTTTTCTCGGGATTGCCATGATAGCGACGCGCCACTTCGGCTAAAACTTTTCGAGGCTCTTTCACTTGAGCAGCCGCGACTGCGGGTAATCCAGCTACGGGCTCGCTTGAAATAATGGCTGAAGCACCGCGAGAAATAACATCATCTAAAAATTGGTGACCGCTCGTGCGCAACCCTGGTAAAGCGAAAAACAAACTGCCTGGTAAAATACGACGAGAGTCGGTGACTAAACTGGTAACACGCGTTGACCAATCACCGCGACGTTCAATAACCGGAATATCTTGCAGTAAAGTTTGGAGGGTAGGATTTTCCATGAGACGATGAGTACTGGGTTCTTTTAATATCATCGTTCAACACCAGCGACGGTGCGGGAAATGGATGTGACGGGTTTTATATCCAGCCATTGGATACAGTTTTTAGCGACGGTGGCAAAAATCGGAGCGGCAAATTTACCCCCATAGGCAATGCCATCACCTTTGGGTTCGTCGATGATTACGGTGATTGCTAAACGTGGATCTTGAACTGGAAAAAAACCTGAAAATGAAGCAACGTGATGTGCACTGGAATAATGTCCGTTGATAATTTTTTGGGTGGTGCCTGTTTTACCTGCCACTTCGTAACCTTCAATATCAGCTGCGGGAGCGGTACCCGTTTTGCTACACACTGCACGGAGGAGTGAGGCGACTTGTTTGGCCGTGGATGGGGAAATAACTCTGCCACGTGCTCGAGGCGGATAATCGATGACCGTTTCTTTTGTTTTCGAATCCTCAACGCGGAGAACAAGCTGAGGTTGCATTAACAATCCTTCGGCGGCGATGGTCGACATCGCATAGTGAATTTGTAAAGCAGTCACACTGATTGAGTGGCCCATGGGCATACGCGAGATTGTCATCCCATCCCATTTTTCAGGACTAATAATCAATCCAGCAACTTCAGCACCTGTTACTAAATTAGAGACTGAACCAAAACCAAAAGATCGGACTAATTTATCAAAACGCTCTTCCCCTTTTCTCTCTGCATAGAGCATGCCGATTTGGACGGTGCCTCGATTCGAAGACTCACGAACGATATCACGGACCGTAACAACGCCAATGGGGTGCGAATCTGCAGGCATTGAAATCATCCGGCCGCGATATGGCACCTGCGATAAGCTGCAGTCGTATACGCTATTCGGTGTGATTAATTTTTCTTCAAGCGCGCCAGAAATAGAAACAATTTTGAAGACCGAACCTGGCTCATAGATGTCGGACACCGCGCGGTTACGTTGACTGTCTAACGGCGAGAGCTTCGCATCGTAGAATTTATTGAGATCGAACGTGGGCCAATTTGCTAAGCCTAAGATACGTCCGGTCTTAGGCTCACTGACAATGATTACTGCGCTTATCGGATTATATTGAGCCACTGCCTTATCGAGAGCGTCTTCGCAGGTTTTCTGGACTAAACTATTTATTGATAAGATGACATTATTGCCATCCACTGGTTGAACTTCGCGCAGACGAATACTGGCGATTTCACGGCGGCGACCATCGCGCTCCGATTCGATCCATCCCTTTTGACCTTGGAGGAAATTATTGAGTGCCTTTTCGATACCACAAGCCGATTGACCCTCTTTATTAACATAGCCGATCACGTGTGCCGCCAACTGACCATTCGGATAATTTCGGCGGTACTTCAACTCCGCGCGGAGGGCTTTGATTTTTAAGTCCGTGATTTTTTTAAGAACCTCTTTATCCACTTCATGCGCTAGAACAATCCAGCGAACGCGATGCTCATTACCTTCATCATCAACTTTAGGTTTAGTGTTAAAGGCTTTTATAACATCAGCTGGTGAAACCAGCAAAATCTTGGCAACTTCGACGGCTCGACTCAGTTCTTCTTTTTTAAGTGACTCGGGATCGACGCCGATATCCCAGACATCTTCGGAAACTGCTAACAAATTATTTTGTGAATCGCGGACTTCACCACGGCGACAATCTAATTCTTGAAATACGCTACGTGCTTGCACGGCTTCGGCACACAATTCGGGTGCTTCAACCCAATGGAGCCAGAAAAGTCTTACGATGACGGCGACAAAACAAAGTGAAACAATCCAGGCCAGCGAAGTGAAACGCTTTTGCCTGGCATGCATTAATGTCATCGGGAGCGTGGCCCTCCCATTTCAACAGGTGGGCGAAATGTAAGATCAAGGGCCGCGACTCTTGGGCTAGGAATAGTCCGAGCTGATGTCGTGGCAGGTAAAATAGGACCAGAGACGCGCAACCAGGTCACTTGCTCAGGCTTTGGTAGTTTAAACTTTTCGCCGGCTTTTTCACTGAGCTTTACGGTGTCTTGGCTGATATCACGCTGACGCTTTAAGGCGTCTAATTCTTTTTTAGAGTCAGCAATCGCACGTTCTAAACGAACTATACGTACACCGACATCATCCGAACGTAGGCGAAGTTTCATAATACTAATCATGCCTAATGCTGCGGTAGCAAAAGAGGTGATTAGCATCACGATAATAAAAAATCGGCGAATGTTCATACCGTGAGTCGACGGACAGCGCGCAATCGGGCGGAACGGCTGCGAGGGTTGCGGGTTTGTTCAGCTTCCGATGGCTGAATGGCTTTACGGGTTAAAAGTTCGGCGAGTTTAACGCGTTCATCTTGTCCACGATTATCATCGCGATGAATTGGACGACCACTGACGTCGTTCATATAGCGTTTTACCATACGATCTTCGAGTGAATGGAAAGAGATAACAACGAGAACGCCGCCTTGTTTTAATTTTTCAAAAGCTTTGGGTAGGGCTTCGGCCAAGGCACCCAATTCATCATTGATGGCGATGCGGACACCTTGAAAGGTTTTGGTTGCAGGGTGTGGACCACGAGGACCAGGAGGATTGGGAGCGGCTTCGGCGACTAATTCGGCAAAAGCTGTAGTGCGTGCTAAACGTCCAGTACCGCGAGCGGCTTCAATCGCATTCACAATACGGAACCAGCGCGGCTCTTCACCGTAGTCCCGAACGGCTTTTTCTAATTCAGATCGTGTGGCACGTTCTAAAAAATCTGCGGCCGTACGACCCTTGCGCGTATCCATGCGCATATCGTTGGGGGCGTCGTAGCGAAAAGAGAAACCGCGTTCCGGGATATCCAACTGATGAGAAGACACCCCAATGTCCATCATAACACCGTCAAACGACCCCGGAACGCGGTCAAGGTTACGAAAATC
>CANCLV010000037.1 GCA_947378905.1 Opitutia bacterium | reverse complement strand
TCATTTAAATCATCGATGTCTTCTTTCTTCGCAGAAGAGGCTACTGAACTTAAATCTTTTTCGAGGGATTTAATTTTATTTTCTAAAATAGCAAAAGCAGATTTAATTTGATTGATTTCCGTGGAAGCTCTTTGCGCAATCGCTTCATTGGCTGAACGACTATTTTGTTCTACTTCAGTAAGGCGACGGGAAATAACATCCATCGCAGATCTGAATTCATCACGTTGACGATCAAGTTCCTCCTTGAGTGCAGCACGCAAGCGAGCCTGCTCGGCCATTCTTTCTTTTTTATCACCGCCCTCCGACATGACAGGGATAACGACAATCAATGAAGCAATTAAAATACCAGCACCTGCTAAGAAGGCGTCCCAACCATCTCGCTTGGGGGCGTCGGAATAAATAAATAAAATGGCGAGCACCGCGAGAAAGTCGGCGGCGACTAGAAACCATTTTTCCTGGAGTATTTTTTCGATTTCTCGGTTCTTCATGGGTAGTTTGTGGGGTAAATTTATCGGGGTCTCTCAACGAAACCTACTTTGCGGTTAACCTTGGAAAGCACTTTAAATGCACGGCTTTGTGCCTGTTCTGCACCAGCTTTAAAGATTTTATCTAATTCTGTACGGTCCTTAATCAGCGTTTCGTAGCGGGTGCGAACTGGATTTAAAGTAGCTACTACCGCATCAGCCACGGCTTTTTTGAAATCGCCATAACCTTTGCCAACAAATTTATTTTCTAACGCAGAAATCGATTCGCCCGTGCAAGCGGAAAGAATGGTTAGGAGATTAGAAACGCCAGGCTTGTCTTCTGCAAATTTTACGTCGCTGCCCGAATCAGTAACTGACGACATAATCTTTTTTCTAATTTCATCAGCCGAATCGGTAATATAAACCGTCGACGACTGATTAGGATCCGACTTGGACATTTTAGACGACGGATCTTGTAGCGACATGATTCGTGAACCCACCTTTGAAATAAAAGGTTCAGGAATTTTAAATGTCTCAGAATAACGGTGATTAAATTTTTCGGCTAAATCACGGGCTAACTCTAAGTGTTGTTTCTGGTCATCACCTACGGGAACTAGTTCCGCGTTATAGAGTAAGATATCTGCCGCCATTAAAACGGGATAAAAGAGTAGACCTGCATCAACCGACTCATGCTTTCGTGCTTTGTCTTTAAACTGAGTCATGCGCTCGAGTTGACCGAGTGGACACAAGCAGCCCAAAATCCATGCGAGTTCCGTGTGACCAATGACGTGTGACTGGGCAAATAAATGACTCTTCGCTGGATCGAGTCCGCAAGCAATGTACTGAGCTAAACAAGAATAAGTATTATCTCTTAATTCGGCAGGTACTTGGCGAACCGTGATAGCATGCTGGTCCACTATTCCGAAAAAGCATTCGTAGTCGTCCTGCATACGACCCCAGTTGAGCACTGCGCCTAAATAATTACCCAGATGAAGCCTCCCAGTGGGCTGGGCACAGGTTAGAACCACCGGCTTGGCGGGCTTTTTATCAGCTGAATCAGTCATTCCTTGCCCCGAGAGTGGCAAGTGATGGGCAAATCTTCAAGCGGATTGGGAGATTAGTGACGCTTGAAAATATAAGCATACCTGTTTAAGTCCGATTACCCTATCAACTTTCACCATGAATCCGTTAACCACGCCCACAAACACTACCGCCCTAGCCAATATAGAGGAAATCCTGTACAATTCGGCAGGATTGATTGCCCTAGCCGTTATCACGGGCTGGGCCGCAAAAAAAATCCTTGGCTGGTTGGGTAGCAAATTAACCGATAGCCCAATTGCCAAGGCACTCATCACAGCAGCTGGCAAAAGTCTGCAAGTCATTCTGCCCGCTTACACTATCTGGCTTCTTGTGGATCATAATATGGCTCACATTTCCGCTAGCAAACAGGATTATTTCAAAACTGGGACCAGCCTCTTACTGTCACTCGCTCACACGGCCACCGTCTACCACTTCGTCCTCTTACCGATTGCCTGGGCACAGAAAATTGCCGATCAAACAGAAAACAAATTGGACGATGTTCTCGTCCCGATGATTAGCACAGTCATCCGCGTCGCCGTTGTGTTAGTAGGAGCCGTTAAAGCTGTGTCCATTATCGACCCTGAAACAGCTAAGTCAGTCCTCGCTTTATTAGCTACTGGTGCAGTCGCCATCGGCTTCGCCGCTCAAGATACGATTAAAAACATCTTCGGTGCCGTGATGCTCATCATCGACCAACCTTTCACCCTGGGTGATAGTATTAATATCGGAACCCACGAAGGTAAGGTGGAATCACTCGGACTTCGCTCTACCATTATCGTACTCGTAGACGGTCAACGCGTAGCTATTCCTAATGGCGATTTAGCTGGTAGATCCATCATCAATATCACCCGACGTGACTTCATTCGCGCCCAAGACTTAGTACACTTAGAAATGAATACACCTGCTGAAAAAGTGAGAGAAGCTGTCGAGATTATCCGTGAACTTTTAGTTAAACACGAAGGCTTCGATCATCGCCTCCCTCCTCTCGTTCACGTCATGGAGTTTGGAGAGTGGTCTATTAATATCAGATTTATGTACTGGTATAAACCAACCCTAGCTAAACAACTTGATTTTAATGAAAAGCTAATGATTCAAATTTCTGAAAAATTCCAGAAAGCGGGCATCCGTCTAGCGTCACAAGGCACTCCGCAAAATCGATAGTTTATGGCTCTTATCGAAGTTAAAAATTTAAAAAAATCTTACGGATCGATTCATGCTGTCCGTGGCATTTCCTTCTCCGTCGAACGTGGTGAAGTCGTAGGCTTCCTCGGCCCTAATGGTGCAGGTAAATCCACCACCATGAAATTAATCGCCGGACACCTTCGCGCTGATCACGGCGAGGCTAACGTCGCAGGCTTTGATGTATCAGCCAATCCCATCGAAGCAAAAACACATCTAGGCTACTCTCCTGAAGGCGCCCCAGCTTATAGTGAAATGACCGTAAGAGAATTTTTACGTTTCGCTGCCGATCTTCGTAATCTGCCCAATCCATCGGAAAAAGTTAAGAAAACCCTCGAGTTATGCCGACTCAATGAAGTCGCCCACCAAACTGTCGATACACTCTCTAAAGGCTATCGTATGCGCCTCGGCTTTGCTCAAGCAGTCATTCACGACCCCGAAGTATTAATTCTAGATGAACCAACCGACGGACTCGACCCCAATCAAAAATTCGAAGTGCGACGCATCCTGAAAGAAATGGCTTCACGTAAAGCAGTCATCGTCTCTACCCATATCCTCGAGGAAATTGATGAACTGTGTACTCGCGTCATCGTCATCGCTCACGGCGAAGTCCGTTGCGATGAATCCAAAGAAGCATTCCTCCAACGCGGAAGCGACTTAAACGAAGTATTCCGCAAACTCACTGCATAATTTATGTCTTCCGAATCCTCTCCGCCCGCCCCACGGGCAACATCCGCCATCTGGGCAATTTTTAATCGTGAGTTTGCTGGATATTTTCGCACTCCACTCGCTTATGTATTTTTAGCCGTCTTCAATGCCTTCGCTATTTCCTTAGCCTTTTTCGTTGGAAATATTTATGAAGCAGGCGTCGCCAACCTGGATCGATTTTTTCTTTATCATCCTTGGCTCTGGGCTTTTCTAGCTCCTGCAGCGGGAGCCCGACTCTGGGCTGAAGAACGCCGCCAAGGAACCATCGAACTTTTACTCACTTGGCCTATTTCCGTTTGGCAAGTGGCGGTTGGAAAATTCTTAGCCGCCTGGCTCTTTCTGGCGACTGCTCTATTAATTACTCTACCGATTGCCTTTACTATTGGTTATCTCGGCGACCCCGATGTAGGCGTCATTGTTTCAGGCTACATAGGCTCACTGCTTTGTGCGGGAGCTTGCCTCGGCATCGCATCCATCGCCTCAGCCCTTACCCGCAATCAAGTGATTGCATTCGTTACTGGATTCTTGGCCTGCTTCCTTCTCGTGCTGATTGGCTACGGTGTATTTGATGAATTTATAGGTGGTTTATTTTCTCCCACGATTATCGAAGAAGTTCGTCGTATAGGACTTTGGCGTAATCTCGAACCATTTACTCTCGGTCTAGTTGATTTAAGACCCGTCGCTTACTTCTTAACCCTCTCCTTCGGTGGACTGGGCTTAAGCACCATCATCATCGAACGCCGCTAATTTAACATGTCACGCTTCCAAACTTTCTTAGCTGTCTTCGCGGTCATCGCCGCCGCTTTCTTTGTTAATCTTCTCGTTAGCACCATCAGCCCCCGTGCAGATCTCACAGAAGACCAAACCTTCACACTCTCCGAAGGCTCACTTAAAATTATAAATAAAATCGAGGAGCCAGTAACACTAGAACTCTACGCCAGCCGCTCCGATGTGAAATTACGTCCTTACCTCGAAAGCTACTCTCGTCGCATCGAGGTACTTCTTCGCGAATACGTAGCCGCATCGAAAGGAAAAATTAAATTAGTCTTAACCGACCCCAAGCCCGACACCAAAGATGAACAACGTGCACAACGCTATGCCTTAAGTGGAATGGGTGCACTCAATGGTACGGCGTATTTAGGGCTCACCGCACAACAAGCCGACACGGTTAAAGTGATTAATATTTTTGACCCAAGTCGTGAAAAATTCCTGGAGTACGATATCTCAAAATTAATCACCTCGGCGATGCGCTTGGAGCGACCCAAGCTCGCCCTGATTAGCACTTTGGCGATTACTACCGGACTTCCCCAAGGCGGACAGCAAGAGCCAGGCCCAGCAGATGTTCTGATTTCGGAATTAAGCCAAACCTACGAAGTTACGGCATTAAGCAATCAATCCGAAGAATTACCTAAAGACACCAGCGTTGTTCTTCTAATTCATCCGCATAATCTCTCCGACAAGCTCGCGTATTCAATCGATCAATTTCTTCTTAATGGCGGCTCAGTCTTTGCTGCCATCGACCCGCTCTCGCGTTTCCAAAAATACCAACAAGGTGGCATGCCCTTTCAAGTTTCACCTATGTTGGCAATGGGCGCGGCGAGCGATCCCGCCTTGCTAAAAGCTTGGGGAGTTTTTGTAGATATCGAAGCACTGACTGGCGATGCGGAACACTCTGTCGCGATTCGCGGTTCACGCGGACAGCCCATCCAATATCCTGCCGCATTCTCAGTGAGTTCCGAATCTTTTGCCAAAGACTCAATGCTGGTATCCTCTCTGCGTGAAATTTCTTTCATGGAAGCAGGTAAAATAAGTTTAATTTCGGGTGCAGAGAAACGTCTTAAGATGGAACCACTGATTGTCCTTAAGAATTCCACCTCAGGTTCAGTCGCTACCAGTATCGCGAATGCCGGACCATTCGAAAAAACTACCGCGAGTTTTGCCGTGAATAAGGAAGCCAAAATCTTAGCCGCTCTGTTTACTGGAAACTTCCCATCCGCATTCCCCTTGGGTGCACCGACCGATAACAAAAAACCAGCGGCACCCTCTAAGACTGTTCATTTAAAAGAATCGGCCAAACCTGGAAAATTACTAGTCGTTGCCGATTCAGATTTTCTTTTGGATCCGTTTACCGTCCGACAAAGACAACTCAATGGACAAGTGGTCGCTGAAGAAATTAATGATAATTTGAAATTTGTAGTGAGCGCACTTGAAAGCCTGGGTGGCAGCAATGATTTAGTTAGTCTGCGCGCCAAGGGTACATCACTTCGCCCCTTCAAGGTAGTTGCTAACCTTGAACGTGAAGCTCAAATTAAATACCAATCGAAACTCGATCAAATTGAGAAAAGCATAGAAGCGGCGAATAATAAAATTACTGAAATATCGAAACGTTCGGGCGGTGACCTATCCAAAGGCCTAGTAATTACTCCCGAAATGCAGAAAGAGCTCGAAAGATTCCAAGCTGAAATAGAAAAATTGTCAGAAGAGCGAAGAATTATTCGTCGCGGATTAAATGAAGACGTCAACTCTCTCGGCCGCAGATTACAAATTATCAATCTGCTCATCGGGCCCGCTATCGCCGCTCTTCTTGGACTACTCTACACACTCTATCGTCGTCGTAAAATCGCCTAAATCCTATGCGAAATAAAACTCTCTTAATCAGTACACTACTACTAGGACTAGTCACTTTACTTGTATTAAATATAAATAAATCCAGCGAAGAGGTTAAGCTCTCGACCAAACCCTTAATTGATAACGAAATTCTTAATCATCCCGCTCGCCTGGTTATTAAGAGCGGTGGAAAAACATCAACGATTGAACATGTCAACGGTGACTGGGTAATCAAAGAGCGATTCGATCTGCCCGTAGATGTTGAAAACCGCCTCTTACCATTAATCGCTTCACTACAGAAAACTGAAAACTTCGGCTTGCTCACCAGTAATCCGAAGCGAATCGAAAAACTTAACCTGTCAGACACATTAATTTTAATCACCGGTGAAAATGGTGAGACTTTTGCGGCGGAGGTAGGTAAGCCGACTGATGATGCGCTCGGCAACGCCATGCGCATACAGGGTGAAACTTCGGCTATTCGCACAAATTTCACCGGATACATTGAAGCAGATCCCGTCGCCTGGCTTAATCCTATTTTATATTCGTTTAAGCCTGAAGAGGTAAAAAGTGTGACCTTTAAATTTGCAGATGAGAAAACTACTTTTAGCCGAGCTGATAAAGATAAAAAATTTAATGATAAAGAAAATCCATGGGTAGAGGACTTCGTGCTCAATCTTTCTACACTGCGTACTATAGAGGCCCAAGGTAAAGGCAGCCCAACTACCGAACAGGCGTTTAAACTCTCTAGCACGATAGTTTTTGAATTATTTAATGGCAGTTCAATCACCACGACATGGGCAAAAGAATCTAATTCTGAAGCCAAAGAGCCTAAATATTTCGTACGGGCTCAACACTCGGATTCACAAAATAAAATCAACCGAGTTGGGCAAAAGGCTGAGTTTTTATGCCCTTCCTGGCTAATCGAGCAAATTCCTACATCCACAGCAGATCTTAATAAAAGATTAAATCCGCCGAGCGAAAATGCCAAATAATTAGGCGTTTTACAAAAGCCCTTGCAACTTTGGCCAAGGGCTTTTTCGTGTCTATCAGCAATGGTCATCGCCGAAGTCCAAACATTATCAACCTACCTTCCTGTTTTAATCCAAGCCGGGCTAGGTCTGATGCTGCCCGCAATCATCTTAGCTGCGAGTCACATTTTTGGTCAGCGCGCTAAAGGAAATTATATTAAAGATAAAGCATACGAGTGCGGGCTTCCTGCTGAGGGCAAAGTACATCCACGTTTCGCCGTTAAGTTTTACGTGACTGCGATGCTTTTCATCCTGTTCGACATCGAAGTAGTATTCCTCGTTCCTTGGGCTTTAGTTTATCGCGAATTTTTAGCGTCAGGCATCGCCATCACGGCAGCCACCGGGGTATTTCTTTTCACGCTCATTCTCGGGCTCGCTTATGAAATTAAGCGCGGCGCCCTCGAGTGGGATAAATAAGAAATTATTTCATCCTATCCATAACTTCAATCAGTCCGTAGGTGCGCTGATTGAGTTCACGCATGGCGTCCAGCAATGGCGCGTAGGGCATATAACGAGCCGTAACAATACCCTTGTTGGAATCTAAATTTGATGGATCAACCCCTTTGGCGTCTGGGTCGTTATCGGCATACTTAAACCAATGCCAGCCCACACAGCCTTGATGCCTTAGTAGCGAGAGAGTGAAATTTTGGTAATATGCACCACGATCTTTTTGCGTACGCACGAGCCAACCTGCACCGCCCTTGTTTCCCATTCCACTGTCTTCTGCCTTCGCATACCATTCTGTAATGATAAAAGGCTTTTGCGCGTTCTTCAGCCACATATCCATCAGCTCATTACTAGGAGTCCATGCCCAGTAATAGTTAACTGAGATGATATCACAGTAACGACCCGCCGCTTTAAATACTGCTGGAAAATTATAGGCAGCTGAGTGATAGCGTGCGCCTAGGATCATGTGATTAGGGTCAGACGCTCGAATCGCAGTCGTTGTGATTTTGAAATAATAGCCAGCAGCGTATTCTAAAAAAGCTGAACGGTTCTCGTCAGTGATTTTCTCCTTACTTATTTTATTTTTCACCAACCAATCTTCAGCAGCCTTACGACCCGTATCATTATCACTTAATTTAAGAAACTTGTCTAAGAGGTTTAATTTCCATGGCATTTCATTGTCGGTAAAATAGCCCAAGAGCCAAGGGTCATTCTTGTCCTTAATTAATTTCTGGCACTCATTTTTACAGTACTCTGCAAACTCAGGATCAAATATAAACGGACAGTCACCAGGATAGGACATATTACCGCTACCCATCTTAGCTCCTTTGGTTTTTCCATAACTCGCCATGAGCGAAAGTAATTTAGTCGAAACCAGACGAGGCTCAACAGCTTCAAATAAAGTATCATCTGTCCACGAACCCGTGCCATTAAAGCCGTTTTCTGTCAGCTGCTTTGCGGTTGCCCGAGCCCAACCTTCCTTGGTCTTAAACTTTTGGGCAAGCCCCTCTTTGGCACCGTCGGTTTGAATAGTGTTTACCGAAACAACACCTCGGTGAATAAAGCGGCCACCAACCGGGTCGATAATCCACCAACGACCATTAATATTTTCTGCACGAAAGAAACCCGTTGCTTTTTGCTTTGGCTCAGCCACTCCACCAAATTTATCTAATCCACTGTCGACCTTAACTGGTGGCATATCCACCAAGGTTATCGTTTTCTGTAGCGTAAACTTTTCGCCAGGTTTTTTTGCCACCTCAACTTGTTGTTCTGCGTTTAAGACTGATACCGCAAAAACGATAGCTAAAAGAGAAATACTAAAACGAATCATAATTTATTTAGATGCAGGGGTTTTAGTTTCAGTAACTGGATTTTTACCCTTCAAATGTTGATCAAAAAATGCCGTTACCAGTGGACGCAAATCACGCTGTTTCGGCTGTAAGTCAAAAGTATGCGGAGCATCGGGAATAATTTCTAATGAGCAGCTAGCTCCTTTTTCCTTAGCAATTTTCAAATAAGTCTCACTTTGGCTTAGGGGTACGGTTACATCGGCTGTTCCATGAACCAAGAGCATGGGAGGATCCTTAGCGTCTAAATAATTTATAGGAGATCCTTTTTTATAAAGTTCGGGGGCCTCTTCGCGTGTTTTAGCGAACATTTTCATGTCGTGGTAATTAATCAAGTCTACTGCACCATAGAAACCAACAGCGCATGAAACCTTGGGTGAGATATCTTGGTAAGGTTCGTCTTTCACTAGATCGAAGCCATCTGTCGGGCCAGTCACTGCCAGCATCATGGACAAATTACAACCCGCGGAACAACCAATCACTCCAATTTTCTCGGGATCAACACCAAGGTTCTTCGCTTCTTTTCGCATATAACGAACGGCGGCCTTAGCATCGTGCACACTCTGTGGCCAAGTTACCTGATCTTTCATGCGACGTAGTTTATAGTTAATACTCATGCACACGTAACCTTGGAGGGTTAAATTTTCACAAATATTTAATTCACGGCCTCTCGCTTTATCGCCGTCATTAAATCCCCCACCGTGAATTACAATAATGCCCGGCAATGGCTTAGTAACATCATGACTCAACGGCACATAAATATCTGATTTTTCTTTTCTGGTTTCGCCCAAGTAGGCGACGTCTTTCTGGACCTT
>CANCLV010000036.1 GCA_947378905.1 Opitutia bacterium | reverse complement strand
GCCTATTTATTGGGGCAACCCCGACGTTGCCCAAGATTTCAATCCTCGGAGTTTTATTAACATATCAGATTTTCCAAACTTTGAAGCAGCTATTGATTATATTCTAAAAGTTGATGCGGATGATGAACTCTATCTCTCTTATCTTAAGCAGTCGTGGTTTAATGATAATCGTGTACCCGACTGGTTTACGCCCTCCTATACTGCGAACACATTAATTAAATTTATTAACGCACCATGGTCGGAGCGGCCTCGCCTCTATAGAAATCGGGGATTACGCGATCATGCGATTGGCACTGGGCTTAAACGGCATATCACAAGTTTAAGCTGTAAACTAGACAACTTACTTTGGACCGCAGGTTGGCGCTAATCTTATAGTAAGCCTGAGAGATAATCAGCGGCCAAAAAACCTGGACAGAGAATATAAAATTATTTTAGGGAAAATCATTTTTAACGCACACTTGGATAATACTTTTATTTTTTTGGACAGGCGCACATCTTTAGAATCGATTAACTGATTCGCCGATAATATAAATCCCTTAAAACGTGCACGTGGGTGGGTCACGTGAAACTTGAGTCTGCAAATTAAGCCATCTTCAATGTTGAGGGAACTGAGCTTTACTAGATTCGCTTCATTTATTTTTTTCTCTCGAAGGCACCGAGCGATATCATTTTTAATTTTTTGAGAAAAAACAAATCTTTGACGATAGGCCTGGGCCATCTTTTTAAACCGCGCAGCAGGGTCGATTTTAGCAGAGACCCTTGAAAAGCCGCCAATCGAGACATTTCTACCATGCCAGCGCCAACTAACACCTAGTGTCGGATCAGCTAAGACTTCGCCCAACATAAGTGCACGAAGACATAATGTCGCATCCTCAGCATCTAAAGATGCGGAAATGGGGCCGAAGTACTCTAGGAGTGTACGACGGTAGGCCCCACCTGCGCCAACAAAGAATGGCAAACCTGCAAATACTTCATGGGTCTTAAAATGATGACTAAAGGTAATTTTATTTTTTATTTTAGACCAATGACTACGTATAACTTTGGAGTTAGAATCAATTACCTCTAAGTTTACAAACTGAGCCATTAAATTCGGATTCCGTTTAAACTCCTGGGCGGCCAACGAGGCACGATTGGGCTTAAGAACATCATCTCCTGAACACATCACTAAAACTTCACCCGAACAATTGGCCATGGCTCGATTCACATTCGCAACTAAACCGAGATTAGGCTCGAAGGGTAAAAGGACTATTTTATGGGGACCAGTGTAGTTTTTAATACGTGCTTCAATCATTTCACGCGTGCCATCGGTTGATCCATCGTCAGCAATCACAATCTCTAAGCCTAAAAAATCCTGAGTGAGTGCTGAATCTAAAGCATCAAGAACATAATCTTTTTGCTGGTAAGAAATAAAAAATATACTGACGGAAATCTCGTAGACCATACTCAAGCGCCGAATTCCTTAATCCATTCGTCAATTTTATATTTATCGGTGATTTCTGAGCTTAACTCATAGTAAGGTAAACTTAAAAATTCAGCGAGCGTGTTTTTAGATTGGCCATAAATATAAATATTATTGGGGTGATAAAAATCATACTCTAGGACATCGCCATTGGTCGTTATTAGTTTTTTCTTAAATTCCATGGCCTCAAAAAATCTTAAAGAGAGGCCTCTGTGTAAATTTCGGTGTGTAATATCAATAATAATTTGGGTGTGCTTTGCGATATGTAGATTTTGGTTATAACTAATCGGAGATTTACAAACTCGGATACTAGGATGCTTTTTCGTTACATGCGCAGGATATCGGATAATATAAAAAATAGGCTTATAGCCTAATGCGCCAAGATGGTCAGCAACTTCAAGTAAGAGTTGATAACGATATGGGTCTACATCGCCAATAAAATGAGCATCCGAGCGCGTGAATTCAAAGTCTTCATTATGAGGCTTAAGTCTAAAATTTGTTTTGAACTTTAGCTTAGGATTTTTGCTCAGATCACATTTATCAAAAACACAGAAATGTTCAAAATAATCGATATATTCATAAATGCCAGGGAAGCGGTCTAGCCCGTCCCACTGATAGCCAACAGACCTCAGGCAAACTTGTTTACACTGTTCGATTTGCTCGAGACTCATCAAGTCGGGACGTATAGCTAAAAGTAAATCGTAATTTTGCCCAAAGATTTTTTTTTCACGATTTTTACGCCGCCAACTTATGATGAATGACTTTAGATTATATCTAAAAAGGGTTTTGGAGAGAAAGTTGAGGAATCTTATAAATGCGTTGGGGTATTTAAACTGGTGACCTTCGTCTTGGGGTAAAACGGTACAATCAATACAGCTCTCCTTTAAATTATGCCTGATGACATCATAAATTCCATTATTTATGGGCATGGAGAGTAAAACTTTTTTTATAGCCATGGGAATAACTATGCGTCTCTCCAATGACGGAGTGAATCTACTAAAGCATCCTCAACAGTTCGCATGGGAACGCCAGCCTTCAGCAGTTTACTCGAGTCGAGAATACAGTTAGATCGAAGGGCTTTAGCGCCTAGGCGATAAAACTCTTCATCGCTCTCCCAAAATATAAACTCTCGTTTGGGTTTTAGGATTTTTGTAATCATTTCTACCACTTGTCGTGTGGAGACAAATCCGGGGTTGGTAACATTATAAGTGCCATACGGTACGTGCTTCACCCAGCAGGCAATACACGCCCTGACAAAATCTTCTAAGTGCGATAATGAATTTAAGTTATCATAAACCTTAGCATAGGTTTGAATTTTAGTGAGGTAATTGCGCGAATTATTAATTTCGTTAAAAGGAATTCTGAGTCTCCAAACATAGTGCTCACCTACCCCTTTAATTACATCTTCCCCCCATGCCTTTGTTCCACTGTAGTAACTACATGGACCATCCTTAAAGCTAAAATTGGGCTGAAATGATTCATCAAAACCTTTTAACCTATGCGGCTCGGTATTTGCAATTTTGCGTATAGTCTCCTGATTCATATTCTTTTCTGCAATCCAAGTACCGTTTTGATTCACGAAACAGCCTGAAAAAATACAGCCCGAAGATACGTGCCCCCAGGGAATTCCTAACTCCGCGCAAACCTCGGCCAACATCTTCGGAAAATAAACATTACCCTGTATCGTCTCTTCTTTCTGTAATTCACAAGCATCGACGTTAGGCTTACCGGTGAAACCTGCTGCATTGATAATAAAATCTGGGCGGAGTGACTTGAGATAATGCTTTAATTCGATCGCAGATGTATAATTGAGCTGACTACGGCTCACCGCCTTGAAATTAAGGCCAAGCAAAGTCAGGACTTTTTCAAATTCCTTTCCAACATAGCCGGTGGCACCGAGTAAAAGTATCATGAATCTTTTTGTTTAAATACAGCGACAATATGTGTTTCGTGACTACTTATATCAATTAAATTAAAGCCCGCATTTAAAAACTCATCGACGATGTCTTGCGGCGTTATTTTTCTATCTCCGTCCGAAGAAGTTACCTGGTGGCACTCAACAATAATACCCTTATATGGCTCCAGGGACTCTTTCTGATTTCGTATAATTTCCCACTCCATACCCTCGATATCCATGATGAGCCAAGCCTGAGTGGGCACCTTGTAAACCCTGTTCACGTCACCAAGGCTTAAGGCAGGTAAGGTCTTACCGGCGCTATCGCTTTCAGTGGCATGGACTAAACCTCCAAGGTTGTCCCAGGTATTAAAATAAAATGTTACGCTGTTTTGACCTTTGGGAGCGATGGCTTTTTCAACCAGTTCAAAGGGCGCATCTTTAAAGTTTAGTCTCACCGTCTCATGCGCGACCTTTGCCCATTCTGCTACGGCCTCAAATGACAAAAGTTTAATCGGTTTTTTTTGGAGAATGTGGCACGAAATATAACCAATGCTGGCACCGAACTCCACCACATAGGCGCCCTCGGGTAGGTATTTTTTGACGAAGTCTCTCTCTACAGTTTCATAATTTTTATTTAATAACAATAGGCGTGTCGTCTCTGTAAATTTATAAAATGGTAATTTTAATCCATCAATTGTGATACTGCCGAAAATCTTGTATCGTAATCGTCTTATTTTATCGAAAAAATAATTAAACAAAGCAACGCTCTGGGACTTGATTGCTCTTTTTAGTTTTCTTCTCACTTTTAAAACTAAGCCAAAAGATTTTTTAAATAAACCCCGTATCCTGATTTAACAACAGACTCAGCCAGCGCCAATAGCTGCGCGTCGTTAATGTATTTTTTTCGCCAGGCAATTTCTTCGACACAACCGATCTTAAACCCCTGACGAGCTTCGACAATTTGCACAAACTGAGCCGCTTGGAGAAGAGAGTCAAAAGTACCCGTATCAAGCCAAGCGGTTCCTCGATTTAAGACTTTAACATTTAGTTTTTTACGCTGCAAATATTCACGATTTATATCTGTAATTTCATACTCACCACGAGCTGAGGGTTTGAGGGCTTTGGCTATAGCTATCACTGAGTTGTCGTAGAAGTAGAGACCCGGTACCGCATAACTTGATTTAGGCTGCTTTGGCTTTTCTTCAATTGAAACTGCTTTTCCGGATTGATCGAACTCGACCACGCCAAAACGCTCGGGTTCTACTACATGATGGGCAAAAATAATTCCACCCTCAGGATTACAACATGACTGCAATAGTTCGCTAAAGCCTGCTGCGTAAAAAATATTATCTCCTAAGATGAGACAGACATTATCGTTTCCGATAAACTTTTCGCCAATGACAAAAGCTTGAGCCAAGCCATTGGGCACAGTCTGTTCAGCATACTCAAAGCGACATCCGATTTGGGACCCATCGCCTAATACTTCACGAAAGCAGGGTAAGTCCCGAGGAGTGGAGATAATTAAAACTTCTCTGATACCTGCCAGCATGAGGACAGAAAGGGGGTAGTAAATCATCGGTTTATCATAAACCGGCAGGAGCTGTTTACTCATGCACTGCGTCAGCGGATGTAACCGCGTGCCCGAACCGCCTGCTAAGATAATACCCTTCATAGGGAAGACCTATTACCATTCAGCAAACAATACAATACTGTAAATAATACGCAGTAGTTTTAGAAAACTATGTAATACTCAAAATATCTAAAAGATTTTTACCGTTTATCGATTAAACGGATTAGATAATTGAGGTAAATGTTTCGCCAAATTATTTTTGTTTCTGTACAGCACACGTGAAGACTTTTCTATAGCCGACCCGTCACTGTATATTCCATAGTACCACCAGCCATTAGGTATCAACGGGTCGGTTGCATTGGCAACCTCTTGGCAATACCAAGCCCATAGCTCATGGATTTCCATATTATCGCGGGCATAACGTTTTGTCATGACATCACCCGTGGGCCCCAGTTTGGTAAAATGGAAAAAACGTAAGGGCTGATTATTGATTTGTGCCTGACCATTCTCGTCGTAAGCCATCTTGCGTTTACTTAAATTCCAACTGGCAACATTATAGCCAGGATTACGTAAGACCTTAACCCCTTCAAAAAAACAAGGTATTAGGTTACACCATTTTTGGTCAACAAATAGACCGAGGTCTGTCCGATCATGGCAAAAACTAAATAGTCGATCCGCCCACCACTGTACAAATTTTTGTGCCTCAGGACTTTTATTAACGGCGAGAAAACCCAAATTAAATATACCAGTCTGCAAGGAACAAATTTCGTTATCTATAATCGCTTGGTTTTCATTGGCTAATTCCGGCTCCACTTGGTGTGGCGTAACAACAATATTATAGTGGTCGAGTAGGTCGACAACCTCACCCATAGAATTAAAGACGGCGATATCAGGATCAAAATAAAAGACCTTTTCTACCTCAGGCTGAGCCATAATGTGCTGCAGTGCGTGAGCTTTTACTGCGGTACAGGCCTCAACAATATCATGACCAAAAAGCCAAGGGTTTGTCAGTTCGCCTAATAACATCTCTACAGTAATAACCCGATCGAAGTCTTCCTTGGATAAATCAAATTCAAAACCAGCAGGCGGGCAATCTACAATCACCGCCCAAATTACCCAGTCGGGGTGCTGCTGGCGTAACGTTTTGGCAAGTACACGCGCACGGTTCAAATAACAAAAAGTGAAACTAGTGTAGGCATGTATTTTCATTTTCTGTGAATGATGTTTAGACTCAAACTGCTATTTTTTTCGGCAATCTCATTCTCAAAGTAGTCTTGGCGTCGTTTTTCAGCCAACTGTACGATGGCACCCGAAGAAAATAAATCCACCAGTGCTCGCTCGCTATCCAAGACAACACCCCTGCCCGTTTCCCTGATAATATCAGCAATATTTCCCGAGGATGAATTAGTAACGATGAAGGCTGAACCACCTAAAGCCTCAAAAGCGGTTAAGGAAAATGTCTCGGGCCAGTTTGGCCAAAGGATGGCGATATCTATTTCATTTTTCGCTATCTCGTTCATCATCGCGTCGGCGTTTTCTTTCGTTACCGTTACATTAATCCAATTAACATTAAAAAAATTGGGGTTATTTTTGCAGAAAACGTAAAACTTGTATTCCGATTTCTTGGCAAATTCGGAAACAAGTTTTTGAAAAATCGGCCAACCCTTGGATTCTATTAAGTAGCCAAGATAAGCTACTCGAACTGATTGCGTTGGGGACAGTATAACTTTATTTTTACGGGGGAGGATTTCTAGTTTTTGGTGCGATATAACATGACAACTACTCGGCTTAAGATTAGATTTAGATATCCAAAAGTTGAGAGTATGATTTGAAGGAGCTACGATTTTTACTTTATGATTAACAAAGAAAGACTGGACTTGTGCACTGTGCTGGACGCGTTCGTTTTTATAAGCACATAATTGACAGGCATTAGACTCTATTGCGGGCGCATGGCAAAAACCTGTATCATTTCGTGATAACTTATAGCTCGGACAAATAGTATAAAAGTCATGAAGCCATAAGATACACGAATTTTCTTCTGTTGTTTGGATTAAGTTTGAGAGCTGATTGATATTAAATCCTAACAGATGATGAATTATAATTTGAATATCCGTTTGTTTCAGGTCGCGTACCGCAAGTATGAGTGAGGATAATCGCGTGCAGCCTAAATCGGATCCATTAATAACTACACTAACAATAGTATCGGGTCCCGCATAATTTTGGCCATCCGCATCTCGAAGGGGACTAACATGCAAATAGATAAAGCCCTCTTTTCTTGCTGCTTGTTCCTCACGGCGAATGCAAATTTGTACCCCTCCCGTAATCTTACGATAGTCATCGTGAGAGACAGAGATTAAAATGGCGGAATGTGTTTCGTTTAAAAAAATTTTAATTCTGCTCTTTAACTCAGCTGGGTTTAATAGTTCCAAAAAAGGTGGAGGGTCGCTTGCTCGCTGGTGCTGGTTTTTCTCCTGAAAGAGTTTTCTGAGAATCGTAATTTTTCTATCTAAATCGGAGGTCTTTAGCGGTTCTTGATCAAGAATCATGGTACCAATTTTTCTCAATGTACCATTTTTCTTATAAAAAATTATTCTAAATAAAGGTCGGACCGTTAAATTTTTTTTTAGATAAATCCATTGAAACCAGGCAAGTTTCATGAGGTTAAAGATTACCTAAGCGCTCAAGGCGATAAGAGCCGTCAAGGATGGCCTGTGTCCATTGTGGATGTTCCAAGTACCATTTTATAGTCTTACGAAAACCACTTTCAAAATTCTCTTGAGGTGCCCAACTTAATTCCTCGCGGGCGCGAGAGGCGTTAATTGCATAACGCATATCATGTCCGGGGCGATCGGTTACAAAGGTGATGGCTGAAGCGTGCGGTTTGCGGTCGGCTCGTGGGCGCATTTCATCTAACATCGCGCATATAAGCTTAACTAAGTCTATATTCTTCCGCTCATTATCGCCACCAATACAATAAGTGTTTCCTGGCTTGCCCTTTAAAACTGCGGCTAAGAGTGCCCGGGCATGGTCATCAACATACAACCAGTCACGGATATTTTCACCCTTTCCGTAAACTGGAATAGGCTCTCCGCGAAGGGCCTTGATAATGACCACAGGTATTAACTTTTCTGGGAATTGGTACGGTCCATAATTATTTGAACAATTAGTGATAATTACCGGTAAGCCGTAAGTATCCATCCAGGCACGTACGAGGTGATCACTGGAAGCCTTACTCGCACTATACGGTGAGTGTGGATTATAACGTGTGGTCTCGTTAAACGGTTCATCTTGTGTTCCCAGCGAACCAAAAACCTCGTCCGTAGAAACATGGAGAAATCTAAATTTTTCTTTTTGCTCGCCCGTGAGACCCCTCCAGTAACCGAGCGTAGCTTGAAGCAACTGAAATGTACCTAATACATTAGTTTGAATAAAATCTCCCGGTCCATCAATAGAGCGATCTACATGCGACTCGGCGGCGAGATGCATAATGGCATCTGGCTTAAATGTTGCGAGAGCACTGCGTACTGCTGGCGCGTCACAGATATCACCTTTAATAAAATTAAAGCCTTTTTTACCATCAAGGTCGCTCAATGATTTATGATTTCCTGCGTAGGTTAATTTATCAAAGATAAGAATATCATGGCCCATCCCGTGAGCCAAGCGTGTAAGATTAGAACCGATAAATCCCGCTCCTCCTGTAATCAACAATCGCACGTCCTAACATCTTGCGTATTTGATATAATTAGCAATTACTAACTTTCGGAAATATGAATATAGGCCTCGGAAATTTTTTGGCTAAATGTTTAAGTTTTTCATTTAAGAAAAATTTAGGTGTAGAGAGTCAAAACGAGAAGCAGCGGATTATCGGAGTGGCGGTGGTTAAAAATGAGGCCGATATCATTGAATTATTCATTAAGATAAATTGTCGGTTTTTTTCAGAAATTCATATTCTCGATCATTTCAGTAGCGACTCTACGGCCACTATAATAAAAATCCTGCAAACACGTGGCTATCCAATAAAATATACATTACTGGAGAATGACGGAAGCGGCTTTAACCAAGCTGACATCACCACTCAATATGTTCGTCGGGTAGCCCATGAACTAGAATGTGATTATATTATGCCGATAGATGCCGACGAGTTTCCGTGCATGCGTCCTACATATAAAATAAATAAAATGCTAGCAGAGGCAACCAGGCGCGATGGCTTTTGTTTAATTCCTTGGGTTACCTATTGTCCAATAAACAAAGATCCACTCAACGGCCCGGCCCCACTCTATACAAATTTTAAGCCACGAAACTACGAACCTAAACAATACTACAAAGTAATCCTAACTAGAGACTTTGCTAAATCTGTTAAATTAACTGCAGGAAATCATGGAGTTGTTACCGAAACTAAAAATAAACCCAAGATAATTAAAGCAATTTTGCAACACGTACCCGTAAGGTCACCCGCACAAATAACAAGCAAGGCAATCATCGGCAGTGCGATACAAAAGATGACCATAAATCGCAAGCCAGGTGAGGCATTTCACTGGCATAAAATGGCGGAGAAAATTTTGGCTAAAAATTTAGAAATTTCCCAAGCTGAAGCCTTAGACATAGCACTCAATTATGCTAAAACAAAAAATTGTTTATTTTCGCCAAAAATTTCTGTATTTCCTTGGCACCCTCGGATCGGAACACCCGAAGACTCTATTGAGCTAATAGACTTAGCCCAAGTAAATTTTGAGAAAAACCTAGAGGCTTTTAAAGGAAAACTACCCACCTATAACAAATAATTTTCAATTCATGCCTTTAATAAACCTGTCTGGAAAAAATATTCTTTATATGCATGTTCCTAAATGTGGGGGCACGACCATAGAGAATTGGATGAATTCTCTGGCTCCACTCAATTTCAGTAGCGGTCATAGACTGGGCCTCACGCCGTCTTTTCGCTCCTCGCCTCAGCATTTTACTGGTGAAGATATCCAGAAACTTTTTTGTGATGAGTTTTTCGATTATTCATTCATGTTTGTCCGCAATCCCTATAATCGCATAGAAAGCGAATATCGGTATCTCCATAGTTTGAGGTATTTTAAACGCTCCGTAAAAAATCTTTGGACAATCCCAAGTTTCAATCAGTGGATAAAGAGTAGCTTACGTGAAGTTAAATCAAATCCTTGGATTTTCGATAATCATCTCCGTCCACAGTGGCACTATCTCTACCCCTCGATTGATATATATAAAATGGAGGATGGGCTTTTAAGTGGAATTAAGTCGGTCGCACGTAAAATAGGTGTAGATGCACCCACGGAATTACCCCACCTAAATCACACGCACCAAATGAATGTTGCTACCCCTTGGAGTGATGAATCTAGGTCGCTAGTCGCTGAATACTATGCCCGCGACTTTAAAGAGTTCGGGTATGAGACATAAACTTAGTCCGCATTTTGTAATCTCGCTTTCTTTGGTATTATTTTTATGTAAGATTAAGTCATGGCTTTAAAGACCTTAGGCGTTGGAATTTGGGGAACTGGCGTGATTGCTGAGTTTCACGCCCAAGCCTTGAGCGAAATTCCCAACGTAAAACTAATCGCTGCGTACAATCGCACTCCCGAAAAAGCCCGTGCCTTTTCGGAAAAATATAAAATCAGTTTCGCCGCTACCCCTGAAGA
>CANCLV010000035.1 GCA_947378905.1 Opitutia bacterium | reverse complement strand
TCGGTTGAAAATCGTGCCCGACTCTTATTAGAAGTCACTGGTGCCGTTATTTCTATTTGGGGTGCTGATCGTGTGGGCGTTCGTCTTTCTCCTGGTGGAGTGTTTAACGATATGCATGACAGCAATCCGCAACGCACCTTCAGTTATGTACTCGGCGAGCTTTCAAAATTAGAAATCGCTTACGCACACGTTACTCGCGTCACCGCGCAGGATGTTGCGCACGGCGCCAAGGATGGAGTCGGACCCAAAGAGCTACGACACTGCTTCAAAGGCGTGATGATTACCGCCGGTGGATTTGATCGAGCACAAGGCGAACAAGCCATTAAAGACGGCTGGGCGGATGCGATTGCTTATGGCGTCCCCTTCCTCGCAAATCCGGACCTACCCCATCGCCTCGAAAAGAATTTGGCATTAAACACGCCTGATGAATCCACCTTTTATGCCGCTGGGCCTAAAGGATACACCGACTACCCTTTCGCTAAATAAGCCTAAGATTAGTCAGTCAGTTTATCTCTAATGTCACCGAGACGTTGCTATCTCGGCTGGCTTCTTTTACACTCATTTAGAATTCACTCTTTCCACTGAGACATTCTCTCATTAAGAGTGCTTATCGCTCTTTAGTTTAGCCCATGTCAGTTCCTCCACCCATCCCATCGACTTTCGCACGAAAAAACGCGCCCACCTACGTCATTGGACATAAGAATCCCGATGCCGATGCCATTTGTTCGGCTATTGCCTACGCTGCATTTAAAGAAGCTTCAGGACAAAAAGGTTATGTCGCTGCACGTTGTGGAAATTCCAATGCCCGCATTGACGCCATCCTCCAACGCTTCGGTGTAAACCTCCCAGTCTTCGTGGGTGATGTTAATCCACGCGTTGAAGATATCATGCAAACGAATCCGTTTGTGGTTTCGACTAACGACACTTGCGCAAGAGCCTTAGAATTACTCGATGAACATGACTTACGTGCCTTACCCGTCATTGGACGCGAGGGTCAGCTGGAAGGTTATGTTTCTATCTTTGCCTTAGGAGATTATTTTATTCCTAAGCCGAAAATCGCAACTTCGATGCGCAAAGTGACCAGTTCCATCGATGCGATTGTACAATCCATTAAAGGAAAAGCGGTTGTCGTTTTTAATTCTACCCAAATCAACGAACTTTACGTACGTGTTGCGGCCATGGAATTAGAATCCTTTGGCAAATCAGCGACCAAAGAAGGCATCCCGACTAATAAGAGTATTATTGTGGTAGGTGATCGTAACGATGTTCATCAGCGCGCGATTGAAATGGGCGTTAGCCTGATTATCGTTACCGGTGGACACAAAATGTCGAATGAATGTCTCGCTCTCGCTGAAGAGAAAAAAGTTTCTGTGGTTTATGCTGACACTGATAGTGCGACTACTGCCTGGGCCGTGCGCGCTGCCACTCTCATCGGAAATTTAATTCAACGCGACGCCCCACTCTTCCAAGCTCAAGAAAAACTTTCGGTAGCTAAACGTCGAATCATTCAATCAAACGCCCTTATTTGCCATGTGGTGAATGAAGACGGCAAACTCATTGGTGTGTTTAGTAAGTCCGATATCTTAAAGCCAGTCCACCACCGCTTGGTTTTAGTGGATCACAATGAATTATCGCAAGCAGTCGACGGCGCGAACGAAGTCGAAATCGCTGAAGTCATCGATCACCACCGCTTGGGCAACCCACACACCAATCAACCGATTCTCTTTGTTAATCGGCCTCTCGGTTCCACCTGCTCGATTGTCGCAGACATGTACCGTACTGCCGATTTAAAGCCTACGCCGCAAATTGCTGGACTCATGATGTGTGGTATTATTTCGGACACACTCTTACTGCAAAGTCCAACAACTACCCCTCTCGACTCTGAGTTACTCAATTGGCTTTCTCGTTTAGCTGACACCGATGCGCGGGCACTGGCCGATATGATTTTCAATACTGGATCCGTACTCGCTAATATGTCTGCCGATGCCGCGGTGCGTGCCGATTGCAAACTTTACACCGAAAATAATTACCGCTTCTCCGTCGCTCAAGTGGAGGAGTTGGGCTTTAATAATTTCTGGAAAACCCAAGAAGCGTTACTCGAAGGTCTCGAAAAATATCGTCGCGAAAACGGCCTGCATTTCTCGGCTCTTTTAGTCACCGATATCGATACTCAAAGCTCACTTCTTTTAATCCGCGGAGACTCTGAAGTGATTCACAGCATCACTTATTCCCAAAAACAACCTCCGTATATTTTTGATATGCCTGGAATTGTTAGCCGTAAGAAACAGTTACTTCCCTACCTGACGAGCTTGCTGGGACAATCAGCCAATAATTCATGAACGCCGAAGAGGCCATGCTCGCATTTCTTGCACGTCCTGACTACGTGCCCATGCGACTCGAAGATATTATTCAGCAAATTGGCGGTGATAAATCGGACTTACGTAAAATGCGTAAGATCGTTCCTAATTTAATTAAATCAGGCGCCATCATCGTAAAAAAACGAGAGCTGCTCGCACTCCCCGAAGGTGACCCACTTCCTGAAGGCACCATTCTTTTTCGTTCAAGTGGTTCGGCGCGTGTCGTCTTTGCCGCTGAACCTGGACAGAAACCGCGTGAACCCATTCACATCGACGCCAAAGATACCGGTGTAGCACTGCACGGAGACCGAGTGGTGATTAAATTAAATCGGGGACGACGTGATCGACAAGGTGAAGACTGGGGAACGGGTATGGTTATTCGCGTAGTTAAAAGAGCTTTTACGACTTTAACCGGAACACTCAGGAGAACGCGCTTAACTTGGTTTGTAGTACCTGATGATCCACGCATTTCCCGCGACATCATTGTCCGCGATCCCCAGCGCTCGAATTTAAAATCACTCCCCAAGGAAGAAGATAAAGTAGTCGTACAACTTGATGCTTGGGAACGTCGCCACCTCAGTCCCACTGGAACCATCACGGAAGTTTTAGGCGTCACCCACACGCCGATGGCCGAGTACCTAGCGATTCTTCGTCGTTATAATCTCAATCCAGAATTTCCGCGCAATGTGATGGATGAAGCCAATGCTTTTGGCTCTAAAGTACGAGCGGACGATTTATATGGTCGGGAAGATTTTAGAAAAATCCCGACGATTACCATCGACCCTGATGATGCTAAAGACTTCGACGACGCCCTTTCGCTCGAACGTCTACCGAATGGAAATTTCAAAATTGGAATTCATATCGCCGACGTCTCTCACTACGTAAAAACTGGGTCGCCACTCGACAATGAAGCCAAGGAACGCGGCAACTCCACATACCTCGTTGGCACCGTGATACCGATGCTTCCTCACGCCCTCTCGAGCGGATTATGTTCGCTGGTGGAAGGTCAGGATCGACTGGTTAAAAGTGTTATTTGTGAATTCACACCCGAAGGTAAATTAATCAAAACCGATTTCGCCAATGGCGTTATCTGCAGTATCAAACGCTTAACATACAAAGTTGCATACGCTTTTCTCAATGGTGCGAAAAATGCAACCTTACGTGCACTACCTGCGCCACCTCCGCATCAAACGGGCTCACCAGGACGTCCCCTTTCTGAACTCAACGACGAAGAGCTCGATTGCATACGTCTAATGATTGGAGATTTCTGGTCAGTCGCCAAAATTCTACGCGAAGAGCGTTTTCGTGCCGGCTCGTTGGACTTAGAGATGAAGGAAATTAAAATTTATTGTGATAAAGACGGTTGGGCGGATCGCACGGTCGTCGTTGAACACGATGAATCACACCAACTTATCGAAGAGTTCATGTTATTAGCGAATGAGTGTGTAGCTAAGAACCTCGACCAAGCTAAAGTGCCTCACGTCTGTCGTGTACACGACGACCCTGATCCAGAAAAACTCAACGCTCTCCGTGAGCAACTTCAGTCAGAAGGCGTCTATAATGTCGGCGACCTCACACAGCGTAAGGAGATGATTAGATTATTAGCGGATATCAAAAATCGAGATGACGCTTACCCTATTCGCATTCAATTCCTTCGCTCACTCAAGCAAGCCTGCTATCGTCCTTCGCCCGATGGACACTTTGGTTTAGCCAAAAAACATTACTCTCACTTCACCTCACCTATTCGTCGTTACGCCGATTTAATTGAGCATCGTATCTTCGACGCACAAATCGCTAAGATGGGCGTGAAGTCGGCACCTAAAGATCCACCCCGCTCACCCGGCATCGGTGAGCTTGTGCGTGTCTGTGAACATATTTCGATCACTGAACGAAATAGTTCAGAAGCCGAACGCGATTCCGTAAAAGTTAAGTTACTCGAACTCTTTGAACGTGAAATGGAACGTAAAGATAAACGTCCATTCGAAGCCGTGATTACTGAAGTCAAACCTCACGGTCTCATGGTGGAACTCACCGCCTCCCAAGCTTACGGCCTAGTACACATGTCGACTTTAACGGATGACTTCTATCGTATGAACGATTCGGGTACGGCACTACGCGGAAGTCGCACCGGTAAACTTTTCACTGCAGGATCCAAAATTGAAGTCATTGTGGATCGCGTGGATCGCTTTAAACGTCAGGTCGATTTCCGTCTCTATAATCCAAAGACCGGCGCTCCTAAACCGAATCGTGATCAACAATCACGACGTCGAGATAGGTAGGGGCGCGCTGTTTGGGTAGGGGCGCGACTGCGTCGCGTCCGTGCTTCGCATGTTTTAATGTAATGGGTAGGGGCGCGACTGCGTCGCGTCCTATCTATTATAAAACGGACGGCACGCAGTGCCGCCCCTCTACCCACGCCCTATACTTATTCGCGAGGACGGCACGCAGTGCCGCCCCTACCCGCGTCCTATACTTATTAACGTGCCGCCCCTACCCGTCTCGTTTCCATTTCTTAACATAGGGCCACAAGTCTGGATGCGTAACTAATCCTGCACGTACCGGATTTAGTAAAATATATTCCCACTTTTCGGCGTAACTATCTTTACTCCTGATACGATGATCGAATGCACCACGTTGCCACTGAATACCTCGACCGTAACCACACACACGTTTAAATCTTAAAATAAATTTTCTGATACCTACGTGCGACGAAACCATAATAAGCATATGTATGTGGTCCGGCATCGCTAATAAAAGCATGGGTATACAGATTTTTTGTTTCTCTAAATAATCGATGGCGTTAACAATGCAGTTCCAGGAATCCGGAGTGGCAAACTGATTTACCCAGCGGATTTTACCAACAAACGTTATAAATATCGGATCACTATCATCCACCCACGGTGGGCGCGTATGTCTTAACCATTTTCGTTCTTCAAAATTCATTAAAGATATTTCCTATATTTAAAAAATGTATCGATATCATACATACCCTATTGCTTAGGCAGGGGCGCGACTGCGTCGCGTCCGTGCTTTGCATGTTGTATGGACATGAGGTAGGGGCGCGACTGCGTCGCGTCCTATCAATTATAAAATGGACGGCACGCAGTGCCGCCCCTACCCGCGTCCTATAGTTATTAGCGAGCCGCCCCTACCCACATCCCACACTTACTCGTGAGCTGCCCCTACCCGAGACTAATCTGGACGGCACGCAGTGCCGCCCCTACCCGTGCGTAAATCTGTTCAGGGGATAGTCCGTTCTGCGTACGTAAAGTTTTAACATCGGTCGCGTGACCGACAAACGCATCGGGCCAGCCGATTCGTACCACGCGTGCGGATGAGTTCGACTCAGCCAGACACTCTAAAACAGCAGAGCCAAATCCACCGGTAACGACACCATCTTCCATCGTGATAATTATTTTCGCTGAAGCTGCTTGGGTGATTAATAAATCCGAATCAATGGGTTTTGCGAAACGCGCATTCACTACTCCGACTGAATGTCCATCTTTGGAAAGTTTTTCTGCTAAGACGTGAGCATCGGGAACCATGGAACCCAGTGCCCAGATTTGAATGTCTCTTCCCTCTTGAATGACCTCGGCTTTGCCTAGGGAAATAATTTCGGGGCGAGATTTAATCGCGACGCCCATGGCAGGTCCGCGAGGAAAACGAATGAACATCGGCTGACCTGAGCGGATGGATGTATGGAGCATATCCGATAGTTCATCTTCATCTTTAGGCTGCATCACCGTCACACCAGGCACACATCGCAGGTAGGCGATATCGAAAAGTCCATGGTGGGTCGGTCCATCGCTGGGCGAAACACCCGCGCGATCCATGCAGATAGTTACAGGCAGTCTTTGTAAGGCGATATCGTGAATCACCATATCATAAGCGCGTTGTAAAAAAGTGGAATAAATGGCTGCAACCGGACGGAGATTTCTCGCGGCTAAACCAGCGGCAAAAAGTGCGGCGTGTTCTTCGGCGATTCCGACATCGTGATATTGATTCGGACACTCCAGCTTTAATTGGTTGAGTCCAGTACCTGAGGGCATGGCTGCGGTAATCCCGACCACCTGCGGATTCGCTTTGGCTTCACGAACCAATAAAGAACCAAAGACATCCTGCCATGCTTTCGGTGCGCCAGGTTTACCCGTGCTTAAATTGTCGCCCGTTTCAGGATCAAAGGATGATGTACCGTGAAACTTCTCCGGATTTTTTAGTGCTGCTGGCAAGCCACGACCCTTCTCCGTTCTCACGTGTAAAATGATTGGACCCTTAGCGTCTCTACAGAAAGTGAGGTAGCGCTCTAGCGCATTTAAATCATGACCATCAATCGGACCTACATAGCGAACGCCGTAATGCTCAAAGACGGAAGAACTTCGGGTAAATAAATCTTTGATTTGGCGTTTTAAGTTTCGGCCAAAGTCTAAAAACTTCGTACCCGCCCGTGATTTATTTAAAAAGTTTTTGATACTCTTCTGGGAATTATTGTACGGACGTGAAACGATTAAGCGGCTGAGCATTTCAGACAACGCACCCACATTTTTATCAATCGACCATTCGTTATCATTTAAAATAATGACTAAACGTTTGGTGGATGTAGCCGCATTGTTAAGCGCTTCCATCGTCACACCACAGGTTAGAGCAGCGTCACCAATTAAAGCCACCACGTGAGAGTCTTCGTTTAAGCGATCGCGAGCATTGGCTAAGCCTACCGCGGCAGAAAAGGCCGTACCTGCATGACCGGCGCCGAACGCATCGTGTAAGCTTTCGTCGCGATTAAGAAAGCCACTCAAACCACCTGTCTGACGGATGCCGTCGAAGTCTGACTTATTTCTTCCGGTGAGTAATTTATGAACGTAGCCCTGGTGGGCGACGTCGAAGACGAATTTATCTGAAGGAGAATTGAAAACGCGGTGGAGGGCGATGGTGAGTTCAACCACTCCCAGATTAGGTCCAACGTGACCACCATTACGTGACGTTACTTGAATAATACGTTCACGAATTTCTTTCGCGAGACCAGGAAGCTCTTCTGCCGCTAAAGCTTTAACATCGGTCGGACCAGTTATATTGGGCAGAATAGCCATTCGCTTACTAATTATTCGTCGGAAGGTTTTTTGCTCAGTTGTTCGATGCGAAGTTCGGCGGCCTGTAAACTCGTTTGGCAGGCTTTGAGTAAACGCATGCCCTCTTCGTACTTCGTGACTAATTCATCGAGCGAGACGGTGCCTGATTCAAGCGACTCGACCAATTTTTCGAGTTTGGCTAAATCGGTTTCAAAACTTTCTTTACCATTGGCACTGCCATTTTTTTTGTCGGCGCTCATAAAATAACTCTCAACCGACTTGAGCAGAGTCTCAAGCGGATTGTGAAGTTTTACTTAGTCGGCCTAGTTAATAAACGCGGACGCAGGCCCGCTTTTACGACTGAATCCAGAACCCCTACCGCGGCACCCGTGAGCGAGCGCTCATCCGCGACGATTAAAACCTCAGCCTCAGGGCTTAATTTGGCCTTATCGGCGAGGGTTTTATTCAAATCCATTCGGCTGATTTCTTTGCCCTCGAGGTAAATTTTTCCTTCACGATCCACACCAATTACCATCGAGGCAGCCGTGCTACTGGTGCCGCCTGCATCAGCTGCGGGAGGAATAATCGACAGAGTACGTGCTTCCTCAAATCTGCCGGCTAATAGTAAAAAAAATACTAAAACCACCATCACATCGATCAATGGAATGACATTGATTTCGTTACGACGGCGGCGAGGAATGACTAAACTCATTTCGATTGCTGTTCGAGGCTCTCAACTAAAACGTCGACCTGCGATGAAAGAATTTCAACACGGCGGCTGAGCCAATTGGACCCAACGAGTGCGGGGATAGCGATGCAAAGCCCAATCATCGTTGTGCTTAATGCTAGTCCCACTCCACGTGTGAGAGTTTGCGAATCGGGCAAACCGTGCTCAGGAAAGAGTGTCGCTAATCCAGTAACGGTGCCCAACAGACCTAACAATGGTGCTGCGGCAACGATGCTATCGATAATAAAAAAACCGCGCTGAAGTTTTATTAACTCAGATCGAGCATAAGATTTTAGAACTTCGCCACGCGCACCTTCCTGCCAAAAAATAACGATACGGCCAGCTGCAGATTGATTACTCACTTTAAGCGAACGTGCTTCGCCTTTACGTACGGCTTGCAAAAGAGATAAGGGTACAACGCGACCAGAAATAAGAGCGATCGCCCGTTCCGAGATAAGAAAAACAACGAGGATGGAACAGAAGCCCAATGGCCATAGAAACAATCCAGCACCTTCAATGAGAGTATTCACGTTATTACGCTGAACACCTCAAAACCTTGAGCAAGCCCGCTCTCAATTGTAAATAATATGTAAATTTACTGTTTTATGAGCGATTTCAGTCTTTTAATCCTTCTCGTGCCCACTTTTAGCCATTGGATAATGAATTTTGAGGTTTTCCCTCAATTCTTTGACTTTCTCTCCTATTTTAGATTCATTTAAACACTACCCCAACGCCCCTTTTAATGAATCGTAAACGCTCAGGATTCTCCCTCGTTTTATCTTTAGCAATCATGGCTGGGATGGTCATGTTGGTAATTATTTTAGCGGCATTTCTTCAGGTAGAAACTCGTTTAGCTTTAAGTCATTCGGGCTACATGCGAGCACGCCTCAATGCGATTGCTTCGGCTAAAATGGCCATGGGTCAGTTACAGCAATTAGCGGGTCCCGATCAACGTGTAACCATGCGGGCCGACATGTACGATGCAGGCAAAACACCTGGCGCACAGTCATCGACCACAGTGACAACATCTGAAAATCCTTCAGCTCCCGCTGGCGGAAAACTTTCGCACCAAAAAAGATATTGGACTGGAGTTTGGGCGACGGGTGGTATCAGTCAAAATCGCGTACGCGATTGGAATGTTGCGAAGCCACACGACACTCGACTTTTCCTCGGCTGGCTTTGCTCACCGGGAGTAATCAGCAGCAGCGATCCAGAAATTGCTGATGTCACCAAACTCCCAAATTATATACCGAATAGCAGTGCTTACACATACCCATCCAATTCATCACCCTATCCACCTGCAACCAGCATCAGTAGCACAGAGGGAAAAAATCTCATCGATGATTTAGGAAATGCTCTCTCAACTACGCCAGATACAGTTTTAGTTCCGCTCCTTTCGCGTGGTTCGGTTAAAATGACAACCAATACGCCCTCGCGCTGGGCGATTGAATATTCTGGTGCGGTGGATGCAATGCCTGTACCGCTGCCTGGCCCTAATGCGACAGGTGGAATTAAATACGGAGTCAACGGACGTTACGCATTTTGGGTAGGCGACGAAGGCGTGAAAGCTAAAGCTAATCTACCTGATGTTTACGGAATTACTTCTGGAGGTTCCAACTACAAAGGTGGACTATCAATTTGGGACGAAGGCTTCCGCGGAAGTGGTGCGCAACGAAGTGCACTCGAAGCCATATTGCCAGCGGACAAACTAGATTACAGCGGAGCAACCATTCTTACCAATACCTGGAAATTCTCGACGTGGCGCGATGCAGATATTGCGATTTCGAATAGCTGGGACACGTCCTACATGGCACGAGTCAAAACTCCTAACGACCTTTCAGTGTGGGCGAATACCGCAAGCGGAACAGCAGCAGGCGACGCCATGAGAGATGCAGCTAAAGTACTTTGGCATGATGTGACACCTTGGTCGTATTCAACCATCACTGATACTTATAACGGTGGTGTGAAAATCGATTTATCAACCGCATTCGAATTACCTTATGCGGTTTATCGCGGACTAGAAACCTATTACGGACAAAAAAATACTACGACTACGACCGCGGCGTATAATCGTGCACCATCACTTTTCCATGATGCTTCGAATCGTGCAGCAGCCCCAGGATCTCCCTACGTGTATGACATTGATTGCAACCGATTCAATCTTCTGAGCTCAGTGGGATCGACCACTCAAGTTCTTGCCAGTTTTCCACGCGCCCCTGAATGGGCGACCGTCTATCTATCCAGCATAGCAGGTACTGCTTACACTCAAATAACTACACAAAACGGTTCAGAAATTCCTGAGCGCGTTGGATTCGTCTATGAAGTTCCTCTGCGTAATGATTTTTGGAATGGCGTCGCGGATCGCTGGAATCCGTTCTCAGCAGACTCCAATAAAACCTCAGCAGATAATTTAAATGGTCGCATTGAAAGAGGTCCCACATGGGATCTGTATCGCAATTACTACCGTCTCTACAAAAAAGAGATCGAAGCCTGTTCGCAGTCACAAACCATCTTAGGGCAACCCTCCGTCGGAACTGGAGCCATGTTTGCACACGGTATTGAGCCGCTTACCTATGCGAATGGAAGTACCACAACCTATCCGTCGCCTTATGGATTCCTCGAACCAGGCACGAGCACAACGAGCGGTGAAGTAACGCTCAATAAATACTATAACTATGCGGACTCGGAAGGTCCTCAGTATGACATGCACATGTACTACTCGAGTCACAAAGCTACCGGAAATTCAACCAACCCGATTGCCTGGCCAACGAACATGAAAATTGCGCCGAGTATTATTCGTTTCTCGATGATGTACTCGTTGGTATGGAATGACAATAAAGTGGGCATCAGCATCGATCCCTTTATCGTGGTGCACAATCCGTACGACGTTGCGATTGAGTT
>CANCLV010000034.1 GCA_947378905.1 Opitutia bacterium | reverse complement strand
GCCAGCAGCAACGCTCGCCTGTGCCTTCGTCAAAGACTGACGGGCGAGCAACGATGCCGTAAACTGACTGAGTTCGTTCATGGGTTTGGTAATAATTAACCTATGTTTATAATTTCTACGAGTAGGGGTTGCATCTACAAGATTTTAGGTAATAATGTTTAAATGCACGATGCGGACCAACCTCAGGGTGAATTCGATGGTTCAGGCAATGCCTCATGGAATGAGGCTAATTGGTCTAAATATCTTAAAAAGAACGACCAAGAGGTAACTCGTTTTTTAAGCTATTACACAGAAATTAAAAACCTACCCGATCGGCTCGACATTAGCGCACGTCGGATGGGCTGGGAGAATGCTGACTGGGGTCCGGGCGACAATGGCGATGATGACATGGACGACGACAACGAGTCGCTCGATATGCCCTACTGCATCCACCAACACCCCGTGTATATTGTATCGCGAGCATTAATCATCCAACTCAACCGCTCGCTCGATATACTCTGTCAGAATGCTGGTATCAATCTCACTGCACTTGAAGCTTCACATCTCGGACAAACCTTCGCTGAAATTCATCATCAAGTACTCATGGCAATCAATGCCACCGATACTGGCGACATGCACTTAGCGCTAGTGCACATGAAGCGTTCCCTTTCAGCCATCAATAATGCGATGGGTAAAGTGGCAGATATTCCTTTAGCAGCCCGACTCAGTTCAGCCGAATCCACGAGCGACATGGAAAATACTCTCTTCGACCTGAGAGAAATTTGTTTAAGAATTATGGGTGACTGTCGCTGGGACGGTTCACACGACTAAACTTTCTTATCGTCGCCCCGATTCATAAACTGAATCAAACGATCGCTAAACTCTTTAGCTGAATCGTGACCCATGCTGCGTAATGCGTGCACCATGGCAGCCACCTCAACCAAGCGTGCCATATCTCGACCAGGACGCACTGGAATGGTCATATGGGGCACTTTACGGCCTAAAATGGTGTAGCTGTCGACGTCCAAGCCGGAGCGTTCTTCGTCCATACCAGCCTGCCAAATGACGAATGTGATCACGAGGTCGATACGCTTATCTCGACGAACGGAGCGAATACCAAAAATGGATGCGATATTAATAATACCAATTCCGCGACACTCCATATAGCCACGATTGAGCTCCTTGGAAGTACCTTGTAACTCACGATCACCGATTAAAGTAACGAGTACAAAGTCATCGGCTACGAGTGAGTGACCGCGTTCAATTAAAGCGAGAGCACATTCGCTCTTACCTACTCCTGAGGCACCGCGAAGTAAAACACCGACGCCTTTAATGTCGACTAATGTAGCGTGTAAATTGGTACGTGGTGCAAATTTTTCTTCGAGTAAAACAGTCGCTTCGGCAGAAAAATCTTTGGACTTTAATTGCGTACGAATAATCGGCACGCGATGTTTATCGGCGAGTGCCTTAATCGATTCATCTACTTTCAATCCGCGTGAAACCACCATGGCAGGAATTTGCTTACTGAAGACCGCCTCCATTAAACGTAATCGCGCATCAGGCTCTTGATCCATGAGGTAGGCCATTTCGCCGGCACCAAGAAGTTGTAAACGACGATGAGCAAATTCTTTGAAATATCCCGTCACTGCTAACGCGGGACGATTAATGGATTTCTCGGAAATAACATTATCTAAACCTTCCGCGCCAGCGATGAGTTCCATTTGCAACATCTCGCGGTAGGTGTGAAAAAATTCGCTAACCGATACTGATTCAGGGCGAGTTTCTGGAGCGTCAGATGACATATTAGAATTATAGTTTAAAGCCTTCGCCGAGATAGTATCGACGACTTTCAGGATTATTAACTATATCCTGAGCGGTACCCGAGACAAGCACTTGTCCTTGGTGAATGAGGTAGGCTCGATCCACAATTGAGAGCGTTTCACGCACATTATGGTCGGTAATGAGCACCCCAATACCCTTATCTTTAAGGCGGCGAACAATGGATTGCACCTCAGAGACAGAAATAGGGTCCACACCACTGAAAGGCTCATCCATCAAAAGGAATCGAGGATTGGTAGCCAAGGCCCGAGCAATTTCTAAGCGACGGCGTTCTCCGCCGGAAAGTGTATAGGCCGGCTGACGAGCCAAGCGCTCTAATCCTAAATCAGTCAGCTGCTGGGCCGTCCGTGCGTGGGCTTCGCGTGGAGATAAATTTAATGTTTCAACCACAGCCATGACATTATCCCAGACCGAAAGTTTTCTAAAAATGGAGGACTCTTGAGGAAGATAGCCAATACCACTCTTGGCACGCTTCCACATAGGCATCGTGGTGACATCAACACCGTCGATAAATACACTTCCTGAAGTGGCCGGAATTAAGCCCACCATCATGTAGAAGCTAGTAGTTTTTCCGGCACCATTAGGTCCGAGCAAACCGACAATCTCTCCAGCATGTAAATCGAGACTTACATTTTTAACTGCAACCGCCTGACCGTAGTGCTTAGCCAGAGCTTGCGCGCGAACGAGAGACTTATCGTTAGAGGCAACCATAGTGTAATGAGGTAGTTGTTATTGAGCCTTGTCGAGCGTTTTGACCTGAGGAAGGAGAAACTCAGGACCTAAGATGATTTTGGGTCGGATAACTTGCTTCGGATTTTGCGGGTTAACCGCTTGGTCCATGCGCCACATCCGCCGGGTGTAATCATAAACAATAGAGCTAGCGGGGACACCTTCGTGACCATCGCGATCGCGTACACGAGCGTCACCAAAGAGTCTGGCTTCACCGGTGTTGGGATTAATTTCCATCGTGCGACCCACCGCTGTGGTTTCATCCGCTTTCACAGTAACATTGCCACGACCGACAATTAACTCAGGCGAGCGATTCCCTGCTTTGTCGGGACGAGCTAAACCTTCTAAGAGGTCACAAGTGGCATTAGCGTTGGGACTTTGCATTGCGACTGACCCACGTAAAAATATTTTTGTTAATTCTTTAGAACTTAAAATTTCATGGGCGTCTGCAGTGAACTCAGAGATTTTTCCATTTTCCATTTCCAAGAAAAGCTTTGGACGAGTTGCACCGATACCACCACCCAGTGTCAGTAATTCAACCTTACCCTTAAGACTATCATCCACTAAGATTTCCTGAACCTCGATGCTAGGTCGAAAATCCGCACGTTCAGCCGTTGATCGTAGCCCAGGCTGCGTAAAGCGGACTTTGCCCGTGAGTGTTAATTTCTGCAGTTCAAATACTCCACTTTTGGTTTGGGCGGTACGTGGCACAGAATAAGCAACTAAACGATCCGACTCGGTCGACATTTTATCCATCGAGTATTTTACTGCACCCGTTAAATCCACTTCGGCCGAAGTACCAGAATTAGACATGATAATTTGATTGGCTTCAGCTTTTCCACCTTCAGATCCGACCAACTCAGAACGGAATTTAATGGTAGCTCGTGAAGCAGAGTCAGATTTCACGACGACTTGCTGAAGTAAAGAATCCGAAAATATCTGTGCGCCCATTAAATCAACTCCACGCTTATCGACTAAGTTAGCTTTACCAGAAAGTTCCAACTGACCCTTTACCTGCACCCATCGTGCGTGCTCGGCATTAAATGAAGTCTCTTGGACTAATCCACGGACAGTCCCATCAGCAATCAAGACTGTGCCGCCTTCGCTCATCTCTTTCACCGAAATTTTTTGGGAATTCAGCATTCCCTGTTCGGAAATAAAATTGGCCTGACCATCCATCACGACGGTCTGCAATCCTGTTTTAAGATCACGCTCAATGCGACCCGCTCGACCCGTCAGCTCCATCATCGACTTATCCTTACGCTGGGCTTTAACCGCAACCGTGGGTTCAGTTATAGCCTGTAGTAAGGTAATACCAGTACGTCCATCATACGCCAGAGTATCAGAGGTAATGTTCAATGTTGGCTCAGACAGTTTAACATGTCCGGCGACATTCAGTTGATCGGTTTTAGGGAAGTAGACCACGGAGTCGCCCTTAATAGTTTGATTGAGATAAGTACGAACGACCTGACCACGGGCCTTGATAATCTTACAATTCTTATCACCCACACCAGAGTCATCTAAAATACAATCAATCGCGTCGCAGATAATTTGTTCACCCTGACGCGTAAATGAAACACCACCCGAGAAAGTTAACTGCGTACCTTCGCTCGTGGGTGTTACATCGAGTCGCAACGCCTTCACCGAAAATCTTTTTTCCTTGGGCTTGGTTAAATCAAGTTCCGCTACCACATCAGCTAAAATTGAAAAGGTGTCGCCCGTACTTGTGCCCTTCCATGTCCAACCTGTACCTGCTAAATTAAAAGTGCTCGAGGAAGCGATGAACGACTCTTTACCCTCAGCAATTCGCTGCGTGGGATCCACGATGCCATTCGGACTGCTAAAATGGATGGAAGGTTTTCCCGACTGAAAAGTTTTTCCAGAGAGTTCCTGCATGTCCCATTTTCCAGAATCCTCACTGGGCTTCATCACTTTGGCATTCATCTCCCAAGCCTTCTCAGCCTTTTCATCTTCCGTATATCCCGAGAGCGAACCGCCACCCACTTGTTCAAAGCGAATATCTTTCTGCTCAGCCAAAAGGCTTAACGATAGCAGCCATAGTAGATACCTCGCACGCATGCACTATGACACCTTAGGTGGGCGAGCAAATCAAGCGATTAAGACTTCTTAACTCTCGGAAATGGCTGCGATGAAACTAGAGGCAGCATGGAAAGCGACTCTATCACAGTGCCTTGGGTAATCGGACAACCAGCCAAGAACTCACCCACGGGTAACATTCTCCCACCGGGACGTTGCAGAGTCGTAAATAAACAAAATCCATTTCCACACGCTACCTTAAGCCCGTGTTTGTCGGACTGCGCAACAGTTCCAGGCGCCATACTATGTTCTTCAACTAATAAAGAAGCTGAACCTACTTTAATTGATAAATCACCTAGCGGAAATGTGGAGCCTGGCCAGCCTTCCAAAGCACGGACACGGCCTACAATCTCCAAAGCATTTGCCCTAAAGTCCAATGTAGCATCCTGACGATCGAGTCGTCGAGTGTACGTAACTAAGGATTCATCCTGTGCCAGCGGCGTAATTTCTTGATTAAGAATTTTACCTAAAAAATTATTCGAGAGGTCTGCTGCACATTGTCCCAATCGCTGACGTAGTGCAGCACGACCTTCATCAGCCAAAATAGTTAATTCGCTAGAAGCATAAATCGGTCCTGCATCTAATTTTCTTACGACATGTTGAACAGAAATTCCGGTTGAGATAAAACCTAAAGCTAAAGCCGATTCAACAGGCGTCGCCCCTCTCAATGCAGGTAAAAGTGAGCCGTGAAAATTAATAAAACCTAAACGAGTCGCAGCCAAAAAGTCGTCCTTCAATATTTGTCCGTAGGCCATGACTACTCCTAAATCGATACGTAAATCTTTTAACTGTTGTGCGTCGATTTCAGCAAGGCGCTCAGGCTGTAATAATTTTAGACCCTTTTCTTTTGCCCAAGCCGCAACCGGATTAGATTTAATTTCCTGACCTCGGCCAGCGGGTCGATCAGGTTGCGTATAGACCGCTACAACTTCGATATTCTTAGAGGCATGCACAGACTCAAATAACGGCAGCGTGATTTCATCTGAACCAAGCAGAATGACGCGGAACCGTGACTGGGAAGGTGCGACCGACATGTTTAATTAAAGTTTTATTTACGTGCTTGGCGAGCGGCACGACCTTTAAGCGAACGAGGTTTATCCCAACGCGTAAAAGCTTTCTTGCCCGACTTACTACCTGGCTTACCAGTACGTGGCTTGCCGCCTGACTTCGCCTTACCTAAGCGTGGACCAGAACTTGCAGCACGAGGCTTTTCGATATGGCGTGGGGTAGATTCGCTGGAACCAGGAGCAGAATCAGGACGTGTACCAGGCGGTGCGAAATACTTACGACCCTCTTGCTTAGGTTTGCCGACGATATCAAGGAAGACAGGAACACCTGATAAATCAAAATTCTCGTGCACACCTTTAACCAGGTAGCGCTGATAAGCTTCTTCTAATCGCTCTTCGGAGTTACAGAATAATCTGAATCGAATCGGGCGCTTGGAAACTTGAGTCACATAATAACATTTGAAACGGCGACCCGACACCATGCGGGGTGGGCGTTTGATCATGAGGTCTTGAATGATACGATTGATCTTACCCGTTGGGATTGATGCACCCGCGCGAATAAATACGCCTTCGGCAGCGTCTAATAGATCTTCGGCTCGGAGACCTGTTTTTGCCGATACGAATAAAACAGGAGAGTCTGGTAAAAAGAAAAGTTCGCGACGAACAGCGGTACGGAATTTGGACCTAAACTCTTCTTCGTCATCATATCCGCTCAAAGCGTCGGCACGAAAGGCGGCTTTGGCTAAATCCCATTTATTAACCACAACCACAATACCACAGCCAATCAAAGCGAGTTCGCCGGCGAGCTGTTTGTCGATGCGTGTGACACCCTGTTGAGCATCTAATACTAAAAATACGACATCAGTATCCGCTAAAATCTCATCGGAGCGAATTTGCGAAAAGAAGTCTAAAGTATCGCGTTTATTGGCGGTACGTCGTCCGGCTGTATCCACCAAGGCAAATTCCGTTTTTGTACCATCGGATTTTGTACGAGTCAGCCGCGAGCGTACTGGGTCGCGCGTGGTACCAGCAATCTCGCTCACGATGAGTCGGGAATTTCCCATGAGGCGATTGCCCATGGAACTTTTTCCAACATTAGGGCGACCGGCTAAAGCTAAACGAATAGGATGTGAAGTTTCTGCGCTAGGCGTAACGGGCGCGGGACCAATCTTTTTCAGAATCAGAGTTTTTAATTGAGGAATACCGCGACCATGTTCGGCGGAAATTAATAACGGATCACCAAAGCCGAGCGTATAAAAATCACCGATATTCACTTCGCGCTCTTCGGTGTCGGCCTTATTGGCGATGATGATAACGTTTTTACCGGCCTGACGTAATTTAGAGGCGACCTCGATATCAAGTGGCGCACAGCCTTCGGTGATATCGACCACCAATAAAACTAAGCTTGCCGCTGCGAGGGCGAAATCGACCTGCTCTTCCACTGCTTCAGCGATTACTTTGGGCGTGAGATTGGCTTTGTATAAACCAATACCGCCCGTGTCCATTAAAGTATAACGGCCATCGGAAATTTCAGCGGTGATTAAATCACGCGTTACTCCGGGCTGATCATGCACGATAGAAATACGTCGACCGACTAGAGCATTAAACAGACGGCTTTTACCGACATTGGGACGGCCCACAATCGCAACTGCTCGAGATAATTCTGTTTTCCGTTCCATCGTGATACAATCTAAGCGTTACGAGCCGTTAGCAAGCGAGGATGCTTACTTTCGGCTAGGCAAGGTATCGAGGAAGCGTGCAATCCGTTCACCCGCTTCGTGAATACGCTCATAACTCGTCGAGAAGGAGGCTCGACAAAAACCTGCACCCGCTTCGCCAAAAGCTGTTCCGGGAACCATCGCCACCTTCTGTGCTTCCAGAAGTTTTGAAGCGAAAGTCATGGAATCTAATCCTGTGCTACTGATGTCGGGAAAAGCGTAGAAAGCGCCGCGTGGCAAGTGGCACTTTAAGCCTAATTCGTTAAAGCGACGGACAATGAAGTCGCGACGTTCACGATATTTTTCGCGCATGTGCAACATGGAGTCACGGCCATTACGCAAAGCTTCAACCGCAGCTTCTTGGCTGATAATCGGAGCACACATAATGCTGTATTGATGCACTTTGAGCATGCCATCGATGACCGAAGCCGGACCGCAAGCGTAGCCGATACGGAAACCAGTCATTGCGAAAGCCTTCGAGAAACCGTGTAAAAATACAGTACGTTCGCGCATACCAGGCAACGAAGCGATGGAGACGTGGTCACCTTCGAACGTAAGTTCCGAATAAATTTCGTCGGATGCAACGAGCAGATCCTTCTCAATCGCGAATTTGGCAATCTCTTCCAACTTCTTACGATCAGCGGTTCCACCGGTAGGATTCGTTGGGAAATTCAGAATTAAAATTTTGCAACCAGGTTCCCAAGCAGCGCGTAAAGCAGCAGGGTCGAGAGCGAATTGGTCCTTCGACGTCGTTTTAATGGGAATCGGCTTAGCGTGACAAAGCGTAACACTTGGAGCGTATGAAACGTAGCACGGCTCGTGATACAGAACTTTGTCGCCTGGATTCAGTGTGGCGCGAAGCATAATATCAAGAGCTTCAGAAACGCCGACTGTGACCAGGATTTCACTCTCAGGATTATAGGTAGGTCCGTAGAATTTTTCGACGTAGCGAGAAATCTCTTCACGCAACTGAAGTGTGCCGCGATTATCAGTATAAGATGTGCGACCTTTTTCTAAGGCAGCCATCGCGGCTTCACGGACATGGAAAGGCGTAATGAAATCTGGCTCACCAATACCGAGGGAGACTGCGTCCTTCATTTTAGACACAATCGCAAAGAAATCTCGGATACCGGATTTGGGAAGTGACGCTACATGGCGCGCCACGAATCGACCAGATTCATCCATAAGTTAAGGATTAGGGACTAACGGAGGGTTGATCGCGATGGGCGCCGCTATCCGTAATAACGAAACCATCTTTTTTATAAGCACGTAAGAAGAAGTGCGTTGAGGTGCCCTGCACGCCATCAATTCGAGCCAAGCGTTCATGCACAAAGCCTGCGACTTTATAAAGATTATCAGCAGTCACCACCACAAGGAGATCGTAGCCACCCGACATGAGGTAACAGCTTTCCACTTGTTCAAATTGGCTAATGCGCTCAGCAATTCCATCGAAACCGCCGGCACCTTGAGTTTGAATTTTGATTTCAATAACCGCACGAACGCGACGCTCGGCTTCAAAACTGGGATTGAGTACAGCACGCCATCCGAGGAGGACGCCCTGCTTACGCAAGTCAGCCAACTGCGACTCCACTGCTGCTTGACCGAGATTTAAAATCTTACCGATTTGTGCAGTGTCGAGAGGCTCTCCCTCGAGGAGTAATTTTAGGACGTTGTTCATAGTGGTGACGAGAAATTAGGCTTTAACTAAAGAGCGGCGCTGACGAACAGCATTAGAAAGTTGTTCGAAAATCGGTAAGGTTTGCTCAAAAGAAATACAAGCATCGGTAATACTACAGCCGTAGGTGGAGGCCTCGCGACCTTTCCAATCTTGGCGACCTTCGACGAGGTGACTTTCGATCATGACACCACCGATAATTTTTGTACCACGTGAAACTTGTTCAGCGATATCTGCAGCGACGACAGATTGGCGACGATGATCTTTTGAACTGTTGCCGTGTGAGCAATCAATCACGATACGGGTGGTGATTCCAGCTTTCTGAAGTCGAGCCTCTGTATCGGTGACAAATTCAGAACCGTAGTTCGGGCCTGTGCGTGAACCACCGCGTAAAATCACGTGGGCATCAGGGTTTCCTGACGTTTGAAAAATAGCGACGGCGCCCTCTTTGGTGACTGAAGGAAACCAGTGAGACGAACGAGCAGACAAACAAGCGTCCACGGCGACTTGGATAGAACCATCGGTGCCGTTTTTAAATCCAACTGGCATTGAAAGACCCGAAGCTAGTTCGCGGTGGATTTGACTTTCAGTTGTGCGAGCGCCGATGGCACCGTAAGCAACTAAGTCAGCTAAGTACTGGGGAGTGATAGGATCGAGAAACTCGCTTGCTGATGCTAGGCCGAGATTAGCGATGTCAGATAAAACTCTGCGACCTAAGCGAAGGCCGTCATTGATTTTGAATGAGCCGTCGATTTCCGGGTCATTAATCAAACCCTTCCAGCCGACCGTGGTTCGTGGCTTTTCGAAATAAACACGCATCACGATTAAGAGTTCTTTGCTATGCTTCTTGGCTTCTTTAAGTAGAAGTTCGGCGTATTGCATAGCGGCCTTCGGGTCGTGCACGGAACAGGGTCCGACGATGACAAGCAGGCGGTCATCCTTACCGGATAAAATTGCTGAAACATCTTTACGGGCACTGGCCACTACCTCGGTGGCATGTTCCGACGGACGCAATTCCTGTAGTAAGGTTGCGGGGGGCAGCAATGGTAGGCGGCTGCGGATGCGTAAATCGTCCGTATTGTGGAACATAGGAATGTTCTTTCTTAAAGAAAAAGGGGTTAAATCGACGATACCTCAAGCCTTATGTCAATGAATCGTCCCATGTTGACGAATCCGCTTTTAGTATCAAAACTGTCTCAAATCAGCATGCCTAAGTCGCCCGCCAACGATTCCGCCGAACAATCTAACGCCTTCCGGGCTTACATTGCGGACAAGGGCTTGCGGGGAACGCGCCAGAGAATGGCCGTTTTTGACGCGGCCCGAAGCCTGAATGGTCACTACACTGCGGAGGAATTATTGAAAAAGGCTCGTTCCATCGATCGGACAGTTTCGCGTGCCACGATTTATCGCGCCCTCCCCTTACTCATTGGAAGCAATGTCATTCGCGAAGTCGACGTCGGTCGCGATCACAAATATTATTTAACGGAAACGGGTGGTGCAAATTTCCGTGCTCAGTTGTTGTGCGAAAGTTGCGATACGATTTTAGAAGTCGAAGCGCCCTTTATGGAGTGGTATGGTAAAGCGGTTGCTGCTAAGCATGGCATGAAACCTATTTCACAAAAACTTCAAGTAAACGCACTCTGCGAAACTTGCCAAAAAAGAAAATCTTCACGCTCATGAAATCCTTTCCCACCGGCAGCGTCTTTCCCCCACTCCCGCCAGGCGGCAGTGTGCAAACGGAATTACAACGCGAAGTCCTGAAGTTAAAAAAAGAAAAAGATGCTATCATCCTCGCCCACAATTATCAGTGCGAAGACATTCAGGTCGTGGCTGATTACGTGGGCGATTCACTAGGCTTAGCCTACAAAGCAGCGGCTGCTAAAAATTCAACGATCGTGTTCTGCGGGGTACATTTTATGGCAGAAACGGCCAAAATTGTGAATCCGACACGACGTGTTTTATTACCCGACATGGATGCGGGCTGCTCATTGGCTGATTCGTGTTCAGCAGAAAAATTATCGGCCATCAAAGCGGCACAACCCAATCTTTATATTGTCGCCTACATTAATTGCAGTGCCGCTGTTAAAGCTTTGAGCGATGTGATTGTGACAAGTGGCAACGCCAGTAAAATTGTGGAACAAGTTCCTGCGGACCGTCCGATTCTTTTTGTACCCGATCAAAATTTAGGAAGCTGGGTTTCAAGTAAAACCGGTCGCGCCATGCAATTGTGGCCGGGGAATTGTTATGCCCACGTTCAGTTTACACCTGCTGCCTTACTTCGTGCCAAGGC
>CANCLV010000033.1 GCA_947378905.1 Opitutia bacterium | reverse complement strand
TTTTTGAACAGGATCTTTAGTCTGCCAGGTGTACTGAGCAATCCGATCGCTTTCTTTTCTTTGGGCTGTGAGTCGATGTTTATCTCCATCGGTCTTAAACTTCATTTTAGTTGAAATATAATTTAAACTAAAAAATTTTCGGGCGATGGCGACCGCCGGCCAGCAGTCGCAATCCAAGGAGAAAAAATAAACTCCGGGCGTGCCTTGCTGGTCGACGACGTAGACTCGAACATTAAGCTCCTTAAAAAACGACAACCAAGGAAGAGCTGGCAGATTAAAAGGACGTACATTGTTCATTTTGAATCCCACAATACTGATGTGTGCTTGGGATTCGAAAGTATCCACCAGGAGCCCTTTAGGCAGACGTGATTGAACTTCTTGTGGGTCGCAGGCCCAATGTAGAAAAATCAAATCATCCCAATTTTGACGCATCACTGGGCGACGATTGGGCCGATGCCTTGTCTCGATGAGTCTGATGGTTTTTGGGTCCACACCTCACCTTGAAGCTCCCATTCTATGGGTCAAATGCTCTCGTCGATTAATCTTTTATGGTTTTCGCTTGGAGAGTCGACCTGTTCACCTTACCCATTGTTTTCATGCTAACAGAAGCCCGCCAAGTAGAGCTGCTCAAGTTTGCCGAGGTTTTAGCCGACGCAGCACGTCCGGGTATTTTAAAAGCACATGCCCAAGAAGATACCTCGATTGAAATCAAAGCCGACGGAACTCCCGTGACGGTCGCCGATCGTGAAGCAGAAGGCGTGATGCGTGCGTTGATAAAAAAAACTTATCCTAATCACGGAATTTTAGGTGAAGAATTTGGTTCGGAAAACGCAGATGCTGAATTTTGCTGGGTGCTCGATCCCATCGACGGCACCAAATCTTTTCTTTCACGCGTTCCTCTCTACACGATTTTAATCGGCTTAAAATATCAGGGTCAGCCTCTACTGGGTTTAATTGACCAGCCTGTTCTTAATCAACGCATGACGGGTAATGGAGTCGTCACTCAGCTTAACGGTCATACCGTTCGCGCTAAAGAAGTTCCTTTAAAAGATGCCGTGGTGGTTGGGTCAGATTTTGATAACATCCGAAAATATCAACCCCAGGCACAGTGGAATTCATTAGCTAGCGCGGTCACTCATACGCGCACCTGGGGTGATGGATATGGCTACATGCTTGTGGCAAGTGGGCGTGCGCACGTCATGGCTGATCCGATTTTAAACCCCTGGGATCTCATTCCCGTTCTCCCTATTTTAAAAGGTGCAGGTGTTAAGGTAACTGATTGGCTCGGTGGTGATGCAGTGAAGAGCGGCAATGTTATTGCTGCAGCTCCACAACTACACGCACAGGTTCTAGCTAAGCTAAAAGGTTAGTCTAAGCGGGCCTTCAGTGACTTTCCGTGTGCGTCTAAGTTTTCCATCTTGGCAAACGCATCGACGACGGAGGCAGCTTTTTTGAGCGATGCTTCATCGTAACGAACGAGACTAGTGCGACGTAGAAAATCGGCTACACGAAGTCCGCTGAAAAATCTTCCTGTCCCGCCAGTGGGCAGGGTGTGGCTGGGTCCGGCAGTAAAATCGCCCAAGACTGTTGGGGTGTGGTGGCCGATGAGAATTGCACCAGCAGTGGTAATTGATTCGGAAAGCTTATTAATTTTTCCAGCAGCAACCATGAGTTCAAGGTGCTCAGGGGCGACAAGATTGGCGACGCGAGCGGATTCCTCGATAGAAGATACTAAAATAACACAGGTCATCGCATCCAGAGCCTTACGAATTTTTTCACCGTGCTGGAGGGTGCTGGACTGAGTGCGAGCTTCCGAGAGGCAACGTTGAGCGAAATCTTCATTCTCGCATACTAAATATAGTTTCTCTTTTCCACTGCCGTGTTCGGCTTGGGCGCAGAGATCAGCTCCGACCCATGCGGGTTTGGCGGTGCGGTCTGCGATAATCATTACTTCACTTGGGCCGGGCAGGAGGTCGATACCAACGCGTCCGAAAAGTTGGCGTTTAGCCTCAGTTACATAGGCATTTCCTGGTCCGAAGATTTTATCTACGGGTTTTACGGCGTCGGTACCAAGAGCCATGGCGGCGATGGCTTGAGCTCCGCCGATGGCGAAAACTTCTTTTACTCCACAGAGATAAAGTGCAGCGAGGATATCGGAATTTATTTTGCCATCAGCTCCTGGCGGAGTGCATGCACAAATTTCAGGTACTCCCGCTACTTTCGCCGGGATAGCTGTCATCAGAACTGTTGAAACAAGAGGTACTTGGCCGCCTGGTATGTAGAGACCGCAGCGATGAATTGCGTGATATCTTTCACCCACAGTTGCGCCGTGTGGATTTTTTGCTTTCCAGTTTTTAGGCAGCGTTCGCTTATGAAACGCTTCGATGCATTTAGCGGCCTCGGCAAAACTTTTCTTTTTGTCAGGGCTAAGGGATTCGACCGCTCTTTTTAAATGCTCTTCTGGAATACGAATCTGACGGATGTTTAATTTAGCGTGGTCGAGTCTCGCGGTATGGTAAAGTACTGCAATATCCCCACGAGCCTTGACGTCATCAATGATTGCACTGACGGTTTGGGAAACTTCGACGGAAGCTTCGCCCGTGCCTACAAAAGCCCGTAACTTTTTTTCAAAGTCTTTTTCGTTAGCCTTTAAGAATCCCATTATTTATTTGATAGGGAAGGCGAAGGAACTGGGGCTAACCTCGGGGTTTATTGAGGTATTTTCATAAATCGCCTCAGCTACTTTTTTTCCATTAATTAAAATGCTCTCACGTTTTACGAAGCAGACACCTTCGATCCAGTTCATCTCTTCAACTTGTTGGCGGTGAATGTCGCCTTTGGCGCTTTTTTGATCGTAAGCGACTAACTCAAAATTGTTTATGCCGAAGTGACGTGTGATTTTAAAACCCGAATTAAATTTATATTCTACCGAGTAGACTTTTTTACCGTTAATTTCGTCGGTGCCGAGGTAGCTGACTGTGCCAGCGTCTTTTGCGGGAGCGCTATAGAAGGCTAAGTCATTAATGGTCATGTCCCTGAGGATGGCCACTTGGTCATAAGGAATAATCAGATTTTGTACTCTCTTTTGGCCATTAATCTCTCGCGTGGATTTCCATCCTTCGAGACCATTGCAGGCGGTCACTACTTCCACTGTGTAGTTTTCATTATACGCAAGTTCTCGACGTGATTTAGGGCCGATGAGCTGAATGATAGTGAAACTTAATGGTTTCTTTTCGCTATCAATGAATTTGATTTCAAAATGCAGGCCCTGAATTCGATCCAAAAACTTTGGTTCTTTGGCTGCTGCCACACGTGCCTTTTCGATGATTTCGGCTGCAGTTAGGTCAGCAGCGTGACTGTTGATAATCGAAGCCGTAAAAACTAGAAATGCGAAGAGGTGACGTGCGATAGTCATAGGTCTCAAGCCTGTTAAATGGGCGTAGAATTGGCAAGCATAGGAATGTGACAACTAAGTCATTAAGGCCCGTCCCACCTATTATTTATTGGGTTTAGGCGCGACTAGCTTTTAATAACTCGGCTACATTCGTCCGCCCTTCATAAATTGCTTTACCCACAATGACTCCGACTAGATTAGGATAGGCCTTCGAAAGCTGAGCGAGTTTGGCTACATCTTCTGAACTGGCCACACCGCCCGATGCAATCACGCCGCAAGAGCAACGCTTGAGTAGTGCTTCGAGTGATTTCCAATTTGGACCAGTAAGCATTCCGTCGGTCGCAATATCAGTATAGATCACCGTTGAAATTCCAAGCTCGCTTACGGTCACAGCAAAATCTGTCGCCTTTAATTGGGTAACATCTGTCCAACCCTTCACCGCCACGAGTCCGTCTTTAGCATCAATACCGATCGCTAATTTTTTGCCGTGCGACTGGGCAATCTCTTTTAGGAATTTAGCATCGGTGGCAGCGCGTGTGCCAATCACAACTCGTGAGGCGCCAGCACCGAGTGCAGCATCGACCAATTTAGCATCACGCATTCCTCCGCCAAATTGGATCTTGGGTCCTAGGGCGGAAATTTTTCTAAGACTTTCTAAGTTGTGAGGAACTCCGCCAAAGGCGCCATCTAGATCGACCACGTGAATCCACTCTGCGCCCGCTTGCGTAAATTGTTCTGCGGGTTCGATGGGATTTTCGTAATAGGATGTTTGTGCGTCGTCGCGACCTTGGCTGAGTCGAACACAACGACCGTTACGAATATCAATGGCAGGATAAACAATCATTTAAGCACTCTTTTTATTGGCTTTTGTGGGTGGAGTAACCGCTATGGGCTTAGTTCCACGCACTGCTTCAGGGGTTACGGTAAATTTGGTTCCAGCCACAGCTTCAGGTAAGTGATACATCGTTTCGAGCAGTAGTCCCTCGAGCACGGAACGTAAGCCACGTGCGCCGGTGCCAAGTTCCAAAGCTCGATCCGCTAAAGCTTCTAATGCAGCGGGTGTGAACTCGAGATGGACGCCCGACATCGCAAACAATTTTTGATACTGTTTCGTCGCCGCATTTTTGGGCTCAGTTAAAATTCTTACTAAAGCATCTCGGCTTAATGGTTCTAAAACAGAAATTACTGGTAGACGACCGACGAACTCAGGAATCATACCGAAAGAGAAAAGGTCTTCTGGCTGTAATCCCGCAAGAACTTCCTCGGCAGAAAGTTTCGGAGGAATATTTCCACCATGAATAAACCCTAATGATTTAGTTCCGGCTCGTTTGGCAATCAGGCGATCGAGACCGACAAACGCACCCCCTGCGATAAATAAAATATCACTGGTATCGACGCGGATACATTGTTGTTCGGGATGTTTTCTTCCGCCAGCGGGTGGAACGTTACAAATCGTACCCTCTAACAATTTTAAAAGGGCTTGTTGAACGCCTTCGCCCGAGACATCGCGGGTGATGGATGCGGAATCAGACTTACGCCCGATTTTGTCGATTTCATCAATAAAAACAATCCCGCGCTGAGCTCTCTCAACATCCATATCCGCTGCTTGGAGGAGACGTAAAATTACCGTTTCAACATCATCACCAACATAACCTGCCTCGGTGAGCGTGGTGGCATCCGCAATCGCAAAGGGCACATCGAGCATCTTGGCCAAGGTCTTAGCCAGTAAAGTTTTTCCAGTGCCCGTCGGACCAATTAAAAGTATATTACTCTTATCAAGTTCAACTTCACTGAGTTCGCCCTTTTTGTCTCCGCGAGCTTGGGCGAGACGATCATTGAGTCGCTTGTAGTGATTATTGACGGCGACGGATAAAACTTTTTTGGCGTGGTCTTGTCCGATAACGTGTGCGTCTAGCTCCGCTCTTAATTCAGAAGGGGTAATTAATTTAACGGGAGCTAAAGGGGTTTTGGGTGCAGTGCTCTGCAGTGCTGGTCCTGAAGCAGAACCTTTTCCCTCACGAGATTTTTCGCGTTCAATTAAATGACCGCAGGTGCTGACGCATTTATCGCAAATGCCAACGCCGTTGGGGCCAGCAATCAGTTTGCCGACTTGGCTAGCTGGTTTGCCGCAGAATGAACAGGTGTCTGCTTGAGAACCTGACATCGTGATTAGGCCTTATTTTGTTTAGGTAAAACGACGTGATCGACCAGTCCGTAGGCTTTAGCTTGTTCGGCGGTCATGTAGTAATCTCGGTCGGAGTCGCGCTGTAATTCTTCCGCAGTTTTTCCACTATGTTTAGCGAGCACATGATTTAAAGTGTCGCGCCAACGCAGAATTTCTTTTGCTGCGATAGAGATATCCGAAGTCTGTCCGGTCGCACCACCGCTGGGTTGGTGAATCATCACGCGGCAGTTAGGGAGAGCGTGACGTTTACCTTTAGTTCCTGCGGCGAGAAGGACGGTGGCCATGCTGGCGGAAAGTCCGATGCAATAGGTGTTAATTTCACAGCTCAAAAAATTCATGGTATCATAGATTGCCATGCCCGCGGTGATGGATCCACCGGGAGAATTGATATAAATGGAAATATCTTTTTTCGGATCTTCCATTTGTAAGAATAATAATTGAGCGATGACGGCGTTGGCGACGTCATCATAAATTGGAGCACCGAGGAAAATGATGCGGTCCTTAAGGAGGCGACTGTAAATATCCCACGCTCTTTCACCGCGTGCATCTCGTTCAACGACGTTTGGAATAATGTAGGACATAGGTGTAAGTTTGATATTAACCCTAGAATTAGGATTTCTCAACTAATTCAGGCTTTTCTTCACCTAAAATGAGATCCAAGGCCTTATTCAGCATGGCATCGCGACGGATAATCGCGAGGCGCTTGCGGTCTTTAACGAGTTTTTCAGGAGGGGTTTTTTCAGAGTAGGCAATATTGATAATCGCTTGGCTGAACTCCTCTTGAGTGAGGTCGATTTTTTCCTCTTCGGCGATGCGCGAAAGAACCACTTGAGCACGGACGCGAACTTCGGCGGCTTTGCGAGCTTCGGCGATGATTTCATCGCGCTTGGTTTCGAGTTCGCCTGGTTGCATGCCCGAACGCATTCTCATCTGCGCATACTGGATGAATAAGTCTCTCGCTACGGAATCGACCGCGGATTGTGGTAAAGGAAGTTCTAAACCAGCCACTAAAGTTTCCACTGCTTTTTCACGGCGAGCGGTTTCAGCCTGTTGAGCTTTAGTTCCTTCGATACCTTTTCTTAGTTCAGAACGAAGCTCTGCTTCATCCTTTACGCCGATGGATTTGAAAAACTCTTCATTTAGTGAAGGCAGTTGTTTGGTGCGAATTTCGGAAACGGTGATGCTGTAATTTATTTTTTTACCGCGTAGTGATTCACGGGCGTGATCGGCTGGAACAGTCCAATCGGCTTTGGCAGTGTCGTTGGCCTTGAGACCTACAATCGCCTTTGAAATCGAAGGAATGGAGACGATTTCATTGTCAGCACCGGCTTCTTCCCAGGTGGATTCGGCTCCGGCAAATGTGCCTGCTTCGGCGTCTAACTCTTTAACATCTTTGCCGTCGATCGTGCCAGTGTAACTGAGGCGAACATAGTCACCTTTGCTTGCGGCCGCATCGGTTTTTTCAAAACGAGCACGCTGTTGTAAGATTTTTTGAACACCCTCGTCGATGTCTGCGTCGGTCACTTTAACTTCTTCTTTGGTCACCTTAATTTTTTTCCAATCGGGAGTTTTGAATTCAGGAAGTACGTCGACTTCGTATTCAATGACAAAATCTTTACCTTTAGTAATTTCGCCTTTTTTAACGTCAGCTAGAGTGTAGACGGTGAAAGATTTTTCTTCGCGGATGCGTTCGTAGCCCTTGGAGACGAGTTGTTGATTAACTTCATCGTCGATATTCTTGCCGTATTTTTGACGGACGATGGCTTCAGGTGCTTTGCCTGGGCGGAAGCCAGGGAGAGCGGCTTCGCGGACGAAACCTTTGATCACTTCTTTTTCGGCAGAGGCGACGTCGGCGGCAGGGATAGTCACGGTGACATTGCGGCGCGTTGGGTTGGTAGTTTGGATTTTAATGTCCATGGATAGTTGTATTATAGAGAGATAGAATGTCCGTGGGCCGGTGTTGGACCGAAGGAAGGGTAGAGCAAACGAAACAATTCCCCACGGTCAACAGTGTAGGAAGGCTCTTTTTGGCTTATTTTATGCGTTTTTTGAGCCTGGAGAGCACACACGGAGGCACGAAGGCTGCGGCTTGAGATAATTTATGCCGTGCGATGTCTTTAACGAAAGAGGACGATGTTACGAATTGGTCTTGGCTAGGCATTAAAATGACCGTCTCGATTTTGGGTGCCATCAGGCGATTAGCATGAGCCAAATCAAATTCGAATTCAAAATCGCTGAACTTTCGAAGTCCTCGAATAATTGCAATAGCCCCGTGTTTATGGGCGAATTCGACTGTTAGACCATCCAGTACGGCTACCTTTATTTTCCCCATCGATTTCGTCGCTTCGCGGGCCATTTCTAGTCTTTCCTCTAATGAAAACCATGGATTTTTGGAGTCGCTCGGGGCAACGGCTAAAATGACGCGATCAAAGAGCCTCGATCCACGTTTAAGAACGTCAAGGTGCCCAAGTGTAATAGGGTCAAAGGTGCCGGGGTATACTGCGATTCGAAGTTTGCTGGGCATTGTTTTCCTGTTGCGGGTTAGTTTCATCTGAGAACATTATTACCGCAAGCCTGCATGCAGTTTCTTCGACAAATCCCCAATATTTTGACTGCCGCACGGTTACCAGCCGTGTTTTTAATAGCTATTTGGACTTATTGGGCTGGGGTTTGGGCTAGTGCCGCCTTGGCCCTCTTCATTCTCGCTGCTTTGACGGACATCTTTGACGGCTGGATTGCACGGAAATTAGGTGCTGTTTCTGACTTTGGTCGATTGATGGACGCCCTGGTAGATAAGATTTTCATTATCGGATTATTAGTGGCTCTAGCAGCAACGGACAGTTTGCCGGTAAAACAATGGGACGATCAAGGCGTAGAAAAGCTTCAAAGTCATTCAAGGGCTCTAATCGCAGCCTTTGGCGTAATCTTAATTTTAATGCGCGAGTTTTTAATCACCGGTTTACGTTTAGTGGCGGCGGCACGTGGACAAGTTTTGGAAGCAGAGCGCTTGGGAAAAATTAAAACCTTTCTCCAAATTATTGCGATCGGCCATTTGATTGGACTTCGCGCTTATGAAACGCACTGGAAGTTGTCTGCGCTTTGGCATCAGCGCTGGGAGATAATTATCATGAGCCTATTTTGGCTTTCCGTTGCAATCACAGTTGTTTCTGGAGCGAGTTATTTAATTCGTCACCGCCGGCACTTGCCTGGATTGTCTGAATGATTGTCTCCCTTGCCACTCTGGGTCCGTTGGGAAAATTAAAGGCACCAGGAACCTGGGGTTCGGCGGTGGGTTTATTGTGGTGGGCTGTGGTGGTTAAAAACTTGGTCCAACCTCGCGGCTTAGTTCACGAAATCTGTTTTGATGGTTTGGTCATTCTTGCCGCCATATTTCTTTGTGGTGCGGCCGCCGCATTACTTAAGAAAAAAGATCCGTCAGAAGTTATTTTAGATGAAATGGTGGCGATGCCTTTGGTATTTTTCTTTAATAAAAATTTATTTCTAGGAACCAAGTTGGGATTCGTGACCGTCTTATTAGGTTTTGGGCTATTCCGATTTTTCGACATCGTAAAACCATTCGGTATACGCTGGATAGAAAAAGCTCCAGGAGGCATCGGTATTGTTTTAGACGATGTGTTTGCGGCGATTTACGCGAATTTAACCCTACAATTAATTTGTTTAGCTTTAATTTAATTTGGCTCCATGTGTGCATTAAATTCTCAGAATAGTGATGATAAATTATTGGAGTCTCAAAAAATCCAGGCGGCTACTGCGTTTTTACAGTCCGGTCAGTTGGCTTCGGCACAAACGCTTTTAGCCGAGGTTATTTCTAATAATTCTGACAGTGATGAAGCTTTTCATTTACTCGGGTTGGTACTGTGTCAGCAAAATCAATTACCACAGGCTTACGATTTGATATCGCGGGCCATTGCCATAAATCCGAAAATTTCACTCTATTACAGTAACCGTGGAGAAATTGTTCGTCAGATGGGGAAGCCTAAGTTGGCCATTGAGGATTTGAATTTTGCAATTTCTATCGATCCCCAAAGCGCGTCGTTGTTCCTTAACCGTGCCGTGGCCTATCACCAGTTAAAGGACTACGCTCCTGCCATAGATAGTTATCAAACGGCGATTGGCTTAGGGTTAAAAAATTTCCAAATCTATTTTTACCTCGGAAATATTTATTCGGAATTAGCCGAGTACGATAAAGCAGCAGAGTCGTACCAAGAGTCGTTGAAATTGAACCCCAATCATAGTCAAAGTTGGACGAATTTAGGCTTCATTAACGATAAGCGACTAATGTTTAATGAGGCGGTTGAATGCTATTATAAGTCTATCAGCCTTAATCCAAATGATGCAGTTACCTATTCGAATTTAGGAAAATCTCTCAGCGAACTAAAGCAATACCCTCAGTCCATTGATGTATGTAGTAAGGCTATCGAGCTCAACCCCTCGTTGGCGGCGGCCTATTCTAATCTGGCAGATTCTTTAACCAGTTTAAAAAACTTCGACCACGCCATACCATACTACCAAAAAGCAATAGAAATAAACCCAGACTATTATCAGGCTTATTTTAATTGTGCTGGTGCGTTCATGGGCGCCCAGGATTTTACTCAAGCTATCACGGTATTAGATGAGGCGATAAAAATAAAACCCCTGAGTGCCGACGCATTTTATAATAGGTCTATCGCTAAATTAAAAAACAAAGATGTAAGATCTTCGCTGGAGGACTCGGAAGTTGTCTTAAGATTAAAGCCAGATATGGATTTGGTTTTGGGTGGATTAATGGTTGGCTACTTAAGTCTCGGTGAGTGGGAAAAATTTGATGAAATCAGAAAAATAATACCCGAAAAAATTAAGAACTTTGAGCGCGTCGCCCATCCTATGCAGGTGATGTTAGTCTTTGACTCGCTTGAGTATCTTAAAATTGCCTCAACATTATTGATTAAAAAGCGCTACGACCTCGGAAAAAGTAAATTTGACTCCGGCGTGATGAGACACGCCAAGATACGTGTTGGTTATTTTTCTGAAGATTTCAAACAACACCCCGTGGGCTATTTATTGACCGAGGTTTTAGAGCTTCACGATAAATCGCAATTTGAGATTTACGCTTTTTCTTTCTCCAAAGAGAAGCCCGATGCATTGACTGAAAGAATTAGTCGCGGGGTTGATCACTTTTATGACGTTAGGGAGAAAACTAATGAACAGATTGTTCATTTAGCGAGGTCGCTAAATCTTGATATCGCAATCGATCTCGGAATCTTTACTGCAGAGCAATTGATGGTTTTTAAGGAGAGGGTTGCACCCGTTCAGGTTAATTATTTGGGCTATGCTGGTACTAGCGGGTCGCAGTACATGGATTGTATTATTGCCGACGAGTTCACGATTCCAGACTCCGCGGAAAATTATTATACCGAAAAAATTGTCCGCTTACCTTGTTTTATGCCCCGTGATACCACGGTTAAGCCATCCACTAGAAAATTCACTCGCGCGGAATGCGGTCTGCCTGATGAAGGCTTTGTCTTTTGTTGCACCTCGGGTTTTGGCAAGGTTTTGCCCGAGACTTTTGCGGCTTGGATGAATATCCTAAAACATGTGCCCGGCTCATGTTTATGGCTAGGGGAGAGTAAAGATCCCGGGGTGATGGATAAACTGAGAAGTCATGCGGAAAATCTCGGCGTTAAGGCTCAGCGTTTGGTTTTCGCTAAGAGATTAGATTCGCCTGCCGACTATCTATCGCGACTGAGTTTAGCTGATTTATTTTTGGATAC
>CANCLV010000032.1 GCA_947378905.1 Opitutia bacterium | reverse complement strand
TTTTCTAAAATAAATACACGGTTAGATACAGCAATACCGAGGGCGCCACCTGAGCCTCCTTCACCGATAACGAAAGTAATAATTGGAACCTGGAATTGGCTCATTTCGCGAAGGTTGACGGCAATCGCTTCAGCGACGTGACGTTCTTCTGATCCAATCCCTGGGAAAGCACCTGGGGTGTCGACTAAAGTAATAATCGGCAACTTGAAGGTGTGTGCCATCTTCATCAGACGCAGTGCTTTGCGGTAGCCTTCAGGATTAGGGCAACCGAAGTTGCGGCGTAAATTCTCTTTGGTGTCTCGGCCTTTTTGTTGTCCGATAATCATCACCGGCTGACCTTCGAAAAATGCTGTGCCACCTACAGTGGATTCATCGTCCATGTAAAGACGATCGCCGTGGAGCTCTTGGAAGTCGTCGAACAACATATTAATGTAGTCGAGCGAGTAAGGGCGACGTGGGTGACGTGCTAATTGCACGCGCTGCCAAGGATTCAGATTTCCGTAAATATCACGGCGCGTTTGGGCGAGTTTCGCCTCCAGGGAGTTCACTTCCTTGGTGACGTTGATGCCCGCAGATTCCGATGAGGCACGGAGGGCAGCAATTTTGTCCTCCAGCTCGCGGATGGGCTTTTCGAACTCTAAAGTGAAGCGTGGCTTCGTAACAGACATGCCACCTAAATAGGACAGTTGGGGCCAATAGAGCAAACGGAATAGGGAGCCAAGTATGCCGAAATAGAGCAATTTACCCCTATTTTATGTAGGTTTTGATTTATTTCAGATTTTTAGCGCTTTGAGCATGGATTTGGGTGGCCCGACCTCTCATTCACTCGGCATGCGTAACCTTATCGGAAAGATTAAATAAACCATTCACGATTTGCCTGCTAAGTTATTTAAGTTACTTTTTACATATCCATTTACATGTTTCCTATCGATCAACGTAAAAACTGGTATTCAGGGCAAGGGCTGTGGGGGAATGTGCCAGAAAAAGATTGGAATGACTGGACTTGGCAGTTGCGAAATCGAATCACGACATTGGCTCAGCTCGAGCAGTTGATGACGCTGACGCCCGATGAAAAACAAGGATGTCTATTTGCTGCAAACAAACTTTCATTAGCAATTACTCCGTACTTTTTTAATCTGATTGATACCAAGAACCCCGAATGTCCGATTCGCAAACAGGTCATTCCTAATATCAAAGAATCCTTCATTGCGGCGGGTGAGTCATCCGACCCCGTGGGTGAAGAGGGTACGATGCCCGTTCCAGGAATCGTCCACCGTTATCCGGACCGTGTTCTATTTTTAGTCACCGATCGATGCGCTTCATACTGTCGATATTGTACCCGGAGTCGACTGGTCTCCAATGCTCAAGCCTACGATTTTCACCCCGAACTCGAACAAGGTTTAAAGTATATTGAGAGTCACCCTGAGATTCGCGATGTGCTTATTTCTGGGGGCGATCCCTTATTACTTTCTGATGCCAAAATCGATTCGTTGCTTGGTCGCTTACGCGCTATTCCGCATGTCGAATTTATCAGAATGGGTTCACGTATACCTGTTTTTCTTCCACAAAGAATTACCCCTGAGTTGGCAGAAATTTTTCGTAAACACGGTCCTATCTGGCTGAGTATTCACACCAATCATCCAAAAGAAGTTACCCAAGAGCTTGCTGTCGCCTGCGAGCGTTTATCGCTCGCTGGTGTACCTTTAGGAAATCAATCGGTTTTATTAAATGGTATCAATGACAGCGTGGAAGTTATGAAGTCATTGGTTCACCGACTCTTAATGATTCGGGTGCGACCTTACTATCTCTATGCCTGTGATTTAATTGAAGGGTCTACGCATTTTCGTGCGCCGATTCAAAAGGGTATTGATATTATTCGCGGATTACGCGGACACACCACGGGCTATAGTATTCCACAGTTAGTCGTGGACGGTCCTGGCGGTGGCGGTAAAATTCCGATTAATCCTGAATATGTCCAAGCCGTACACGATGGGATTTTGGAATTACGAAATTTTGAAGACCGGACATACATTTATCCAACCGGAAGCAAATTGCCTGATCCAAACCCTAAATTACTCGACTAGAGTATTAGCGAAGTTTTTTCGGTAAATTATCAGTATTCCAAGTGGAACTTCCAGGTGCATCTTCATCGCAACTCACTAAAATAAAGAAGAGTAAAATGCCTATGATAATTGCTAGAAGTGGCAGTTGGCGCATGTGCGTGAAATTCTAATGTAAAAAATATTTAAAATCGTAATCAACAATAATTTTATAATAAACGACCCTGAGAGGGATTCTCGAGGGTGACGCTTAAAGTGGTGGGCCCGTAGGGATTCGAACCCCAAACGTCTGATCCGTAGTCAGAAATGATATCCATTTCACCACGAGCCCAGTGGAGGGTTAAAAGAACTGACTACAGGGGCTAAGGCAAGGAATTTTTAATAAATCACTTTTTTGCCCTATGAAGTGCGACAGTACCGCACAAAAAGAGTTCATAATCCACTTCGTTGAACCCAGCATTTTTAAGTTCTATGACCAAACCATCGGCATTAGGGAAATCTGCAATACTGGAGCCGAGGTAACGATAGGCTCCGAAATCTCCCGTTAAAATACCGGCGAGAATGGGTGAAACGATACGCACATGTAAAAAGTGTATTGGCCAAAAGAGTTTAGAAGGTTGGGAAAACTCTAAAATAAAAACAGAACCGTTTTTTTGAGTAATACGGGCTAGTTCTTTTAAGCCGCGTTCCCGGTTCTCGAAATTTCTCACCCCATAAGCAATCGTGACGGCTTCGCAGCTGGCATCAGCGATGGGTAAATTCATGCAATCCCCGGTTGCGAATTTTACAGACTTGTTTTCACGCGCTACTCTAATTCTCGCAATATCGAGCATCGGTTCGCAAAAATCATAACCCGTTATCTTTGTCGTAGGGGGTAGTGAATCTGCCATTGCGATGGCTACATCGCCACTGCCGGTGGCAAGGTCGACGACTTCCTTGGGGTTGAGTTTAGCGACGTTGGCGATGAGTCGATTCCGCCAAAGAACACATAGTCCAAAACTTAAGACGCGATTGGCTAAGTCATAACGCGAGGCAATGCCTGAAAACATTTGTTTAACTACATTACCTTGAGCCATGTCTAACGGTTCAATGAGTCGGGCAGAAGGTCAAGTCATCCCAGCACTTAAATAAAAATTCCACCACCTAATAAAACTTGATCGCGATAAACCGCTACCACTTGTCCGGGCGCCAGTCCTCTTTGAGTTTCTTTAAATTTGAATGTCACGGTACCATCTGCTTCTGGTGTGTATTTAGCCCAAGTGGAATCGTCGCGATAACGAACCCGAACTTCAATATCCTGTTCGCTTGTCACTGGCTTGTTAATCCAGCTGAAGTTATTGGCCTTGGCTTCGTGGGTGTATAAATCGGGTGTGCCTGGTTTATCAAAGGCGACGTGAAGAGTATTCGAATTGAAATCCTTTTTTGTAACCACGAAATACTCGTTATCGGTATTAGAGGGTAGTCCGATTCCTTTGCGCTGGCCGATGGTGTAGCGATGCAATCCGCGATGCTGGCCAATGGTTTTTCCGTCGGCTCTGACAATGGGTCCAGGGTGATCCGGAATATGCTTTTCTAGAAAATCCTGAACGGGAACTTGTCCTAAAAAACAAATACCTTGGCTATCTTTTCGCATAGCATTGGGCAAATGAGCTTCCTCGGCTAATTTTCGGATTTCTAACTTAGTAAAATCACCGACGGGAAAGAGCACCTTGGTGATTTGGCTTTGTCGTAGTAACGCTAAGAAGTATGACTGATCTTTCTGTGAATCAACTCCTTCCAGTAAATCAAATGTACCATCAGCGTTCACCCGTCGACGTACATAGTGCCCCGTGGCAATCGCGTCGTAGCCTTCACTTAATGCACGTTGGAGGAAAACGCCAAATTTCATTTCACGATTACAAATAATATCTGGGTTCGGCGTGAGCCCGCGACGGTATCCATCGACCAAGTATTCAACAACCTTGTCACGATAGTCTTTAACGAGGTCGATGATCTTAAACGGTATCTTTAAATGTTCGGCGACCGCTTGGGCGTTACGTACATCGTCTTCCCAAGGGCATTCACCTGGGAAGGGTAGGCCTTCTTCGTTCATCCACGTTCTGAAATAGGCACCATGTACCTCGTGACCTTGCTGTTTGAGGAGCAAGGCTGCGACGGCGCTGTCAACACCACCGGAAAGGGCTACAAGGATTTTGGCCATCTTTCCATAAGTTAGATAAATTCCACCCCGTGGGGCGAGAAAGGAAACCAAGTCATAGGCCCAGTCGACGTGTTAAGTCCCTTGCCAGCGGTGCTAAGATTGATTTTACTGTGCCCATGCGTCTCGGACTAGCCTTCCTTCTCATGAGTCTTACCCCCCTTTGGGCCCAATCCAATCAAGTAGCGGGCATGCAACAGGATATTGCGGACTTAAAAACTGAAGTAGAAAAACTTAAATTAGAAAATCAGGACTTACGTGATTCCTTGTCGCGTCAGCGCGCCTCAGCCGCTCCCGCTAGCTCAGCCAGCGAAGCGAATGCTAAACAGCGTAAAGAAGTTTTAGACGAAGTAGATCGTCGTTTAAAAAACCAAACCAAAGAAGTAAATACCGCCTTGGCTGAACTCACCCGCCAAGTGAATGCTACTTTGGCGAAAAATAATTCAGTCCCCGTTAAGACTAAATCAGCCACACCCGCAGCCGCTGCGGAAACCCCTGCAACCGCAGAAGAACCTGCCTCCACCGAAATGCCACAAACGGGTGTAACCTATAAAGTAGTGCGTGGTGATTCGGTCACGCGCATTGCGAAAAAATTTAATTCCAAAACTGAGTGGATCTTACAGGCGAATAAATTACCTAACGCCGCTGCATTGAAGGCCGACGTTGAAATTTTCGTTCCTCAAGCAGAAACTCCAGCACAATAATTTAACATGGCAACTCCTCCTAAAAAATCTCTCGGTCGCGGACTCGGTTCCCTCATCGGCGGTGGCATTAATAAGCCTAATGCAGAAACCGCACCCGCAGCCGCTCCCGCACCTTCAACCCCTGGCTTAACCTTATCCGAAATTTTACTGACTCAAATTGTCCCAAATCCACGTCAGCCTCGTCGTGAGTTCGATGAAGCGAGCGTGAAGGAATTGGCTGAATCTATTAGGTCCGAAGGCCTTTTACAACCAGTCGTTGTCCGTAAAACCAAGGATGGGTTTGAGTTAATTGCCGGTGAGCGTCGTTTCCGTGCTTTTAAGTTACTCGGACAGAAAACGATTACTGCTCGACTCTTAGAAGCAAGCGATGCGTCGAGTGCGGTTTTAGCTTTAGTCGAAAATTTACAGCGCTCCGATTTAAACCCGATTGATGAAGCCTTAGGTATCGCTTCGTTGATGCGCGATTTTTCTCTGACTCAAGAGGCCGTCGCTGATCGCTTAGGAAAACCTCGTGCGACAGTCGCAAACTCGGTTCGATTGCTTTCACTCGATCGTGAAATCCAAGGTTATTTGTCCAAGGGGCAAATTTCCGCTGGCCATGCCAAAGTCTTACTCGCGATTGAGAACCTCGCACACCGCATTCAAGCTACTCGTAAAGTGGTTGAAGAGGGTTTATCAGTACGTGCTACCGAGGCACTGGTTAAAACTTTTGTAACCGATAAAAAGAAGATTCATCGCGACAAAGAAAAAACGATTGTCGAAGACGTCCAAAAGAAAATCGCATCACACTTATCGGCAAAAGTACAAGTCACCCGTAAAGGTAAAAAGGGAACCATCATTATTAGTTATGAAGGTGATGATGACTTGGCTCGCTTGCTTGAAAAGTTTGGCATTCGACTCTAAGTTCGAACCAACAAAAAAGCCCGTGAAAACGGGCTTTTTTGTTTGATTGAATTTATAAGTATTATCCGCGCCAGACGCGTAATAATGCATCAGCCATGTCGGACGGAGTCGCTGCAACCGAGATGCCACATTCTTGGAATATCTTAATTTTGGCTTCTGCAGTATCTTCAGCTCCGCCGATGACGGCGCCCGCGTGACCCATACGTCGACCTGCAGGAGCAGTGGCGCCCGCGATGAATCCTGCGACTGGCTTTTTGCAGTTCGCTTTGATCCAGCGAGCGGCTTCAACTTCGGCACTGCCGCCGATTTCGCCGATCATGATGATCGCTTCAGTTTCAGGGTCTTCGTTGAAAAGTTTGATAACGTCGAGGTGAGAGGTTCCGTTGACCGGGTCGCCACCGATACCCACGCAGGTGGATTGTCCGTGTCCCTTGCAAGTGAGTTGCCAGACTGCTTCATAGGTGAGCGTGCCTGAGCGGGAAACGACACCTACTTTTCCACGTTTGTGAATGTAGCCAGGGGCAATGCCGATGCGGCAACCACCGTGGGATTTGTCACCACGACCTGGGGTTACTACGCCTGGGCAGTTAGGTCCGATTAAGCGGGTGCGACGGCCTTGCATGGCTCGTTTCGCGCGTACCATGTCACGTACGGGGATGCCTTCAGTGATGGCGACGGCGAGGTCGAGATCCGCATCAAAACATTCGAGGATCGCATCCGCAGCAAAGGGTGGAGGTACGAAAATCGCTGATACGGTTGCACCCGTTTGTTTGGCAGCTTCGGCAACGGTATTGAAGATAGGAACCTTAACGCCGTTGTGTTCGAAGACTTGTCCGCCTTTACCTGGAGTGACACCCGCGACGATTTGCGAACCGTAGTCGATGGAGAGTCGAGCATGGCGACCACCGAAATCTCCGGTGATGCCTTGAACTAAGACGCGTGTTTTTTCGTGAACGAGAATAGACATTTTAAAGAGTAATTATTTTTGGTTAACGAGTTTCACGATTTTTTGTGCAGCGTCGGCCATCGTATCACCCGACACAATTGTGAGTCCGCTGTTGGCGAGCGTAGCTTTGCCGGCTTCGACGTTGTTGCCTTCGAGACGAACCACGAGAGGGAGTTTAAGTCCGGTTTCTTTAACGGCTTCAACGATTCCCGTGGCGATGACGTTACAATCCATAATCCCACCGAAAATATTCACCATAATGCCCTTAACGTTGGCGTCGCCTAAGATGATTTTAAAAGCGGCCGTGACTTGTTCTTTGCTCGCGCCGCCGCCGACGTCGAGGAAGTTAGCTGGGCTACCACCGAAGTGTTGAATGATGTCCATGGTAGACATCGCTAATCCGGCACCATTGACCAAGCAGGCAATATTTCCATCGAGTGCGATGTACGATAAACCAAATTTAGAGGCTTCAATTTCTTTAGGATCTTCTTCGTTTAAATCGCGTAATGCGACGATGTCGGGATGTCTGAAGAGCGCGTTATCATCGAACGAAACCTTCGCATCGAGTGCTAAGAGTTTTCCTTCTTGGGTTACGAGCAGGGGATTTACTTCCACCATCGCACAATCTTTGTCCCAGTAGAATTGATAAAGTTTAGTTACTAACGCCACGCACTGTTTGAATAATTCGCCGCTGAAACCGAGAGCGAAAGCGATTTGGCGAGCTTGATAGGCTTGGATGCCGACAGCGGGGTCGATTTGTACTTTAAAAATCTTCTCGGGTGTATGGTGGGCGACGTGCTCGATTTCCATGCCGCCTTCGGTGGAAGCAACGATAACCGGACGAGACGTCGCGCGATCGAGAAGGATGGCGAGATAGTATTCGTCATCACGACCATCGGGGCGTTTTCCGAGGTTGGCGGCTTCGGTGAAATAGAGGGTTTGAACTTTGCGACCTTCGGGTCCCGTTTGAGCGGTGACCAAAGTATTACCGAGCATAGCTTTCGCATTTTCGATGGCTTTCTCTTTGGTAGGTGAGAACTTCACGCCTCCCTTGAATCCATTGGTAAAAGTACCTTTACCACGTCCACCAGCGTGGATTTGCGATTTAACCATGATGCCAGCGGTGGTATTGATTTTGCTAAGAGCAGCTTCGAAATCTTGAGCAGAGCTGACGGCTACGCCTTTGGGGGTAGCGACGCCGAACTTCTCAAAGAGTTCCTTGGCTTGGTATTCGTGAATATTCATAAAATTAAAAATGATTACACCGGGATAGTGAAACGAGTGAGCCGATGGCTCTCTGGATTAGTTTCCAGTGAGTTCGGATTCTTTCGTTTTCAGCGCCTTATCGATTTCTTTGGACCACGTATCGGTGAGTGTCTGAATTTCTTTTTCGATGCGTTTTAAATCATCGTCCGTAATGACTTTGTCTTTGTTTCCTTTTTTGGCGACTTCGAGGGCATCACGTCGGGCATTGCGAACGCGGACTTTACCGTCTTCGGCCATACGGTGAGCAACCTTCGCCATTTCTTGGCGGCGTTCACCAGAAAGTTCAGGCACTGGGCATCTTAAAAAGTTACCTTGGGGTACGGGATTGATGCCGATATTTGCTGCTTGGATAGCTTTACGGATATCGTCCATAACCGCTTTATCAAAGGGCTGAACGACAATGGAGCGAGCGTCGGGAGTGGTGATGGCAGCCATGTCTTTGAGACGTTGGGTCATACCATAAGATTCGATGTGAACCTGGATGCTTTCGACCATTTGGGGTGAAGCTTTGCCGGTGTGTAATGAACTAAATTCATTCACTGTCCACTCGACTGCTTTTTTCATTCCGAGTGTACCGTCGTTAATAATTTTTTTAATATCCATAAATTTATCCTACGTGTGTGCCGATCGCTTCGCCCATGATTACTTTTTTGACCGCGCCACGATCCGACATTGAAAATACAATGATGGGAAGTTTATTGGCCTCACAAAGCGAAAATGCTTCGGCATCCATCACGCCTAATCGTTGAGTCAGTGCGTCTTGGTAGGTGATGTGAGTGAAACGTTTAGCGTCTTTATGTTTGTGTGGATCCTTGTCGTAAATGCCGTCTACTTTGGTTGCTTTAAGAATCGCATCAGCACCGATTTCATTGGCTCGAAGTGCCGCAGCGTAATCGGTGGTGCAATAAGGATTACCCGTGCCAGCTACGAAAATTAAGATGCGACCTTGTTCTAAGTGACGAGTGGCGCGACGTTGAATAAAAGGTTCAGCAATTCGATCCATCGGAATCGCAGTCATGACGCGAACATCGAGTCCGGATTTTTCTAAACGATCCATTAACGCGAGACCGTTGATAACAGTGGAGAGCATACCCATGTTGTCACCCGTGGTGCGATCGGTTCCATTAGAACGTGCGCCAGCGAGACCCCTAAAAATATTTCCGCCACCCACGACAACGGCGACTTGGGTGCCAATTTCTTTTAAAGATTTTAATTCGTCGGCTAAACGGTCGAGGACGTCGCTGTCGATAGTCTGGCCGGTTTGGTCGTTACGAAGGGCCTCCCCGCTAATCTTTAGGACTACTCGGCGATACTTCGGCTGGTTTGGGGAAGTTGCGGGCATATAGGGGAGATGTACGAGAGAGCCGTTCTCGTCAATCTCGCCTTGTCACGCTTGACTTTCCACCCCCAAAAGCACTTTAGTGCGGGTCTGCAGTCCGATGGTGTAACGGTAGCACAGGAAATTTTGGTTTTCCTTGTCCAGGTTCGAATCCTGGTCGGACTACAGATAATTTTAAGTCCCCGCCTGGGATAAAGGGCTGTAAATGAAAGAACCCCGACTTCCGGGGCTCTTTCGTTTAACTTGGCTAAATTTCGGCTTATGCGCGACCGAGGTACTCTTTGTTCTCGGTGCTCACCTTGATCATCTCGCCTTCTTTGATGAAGAGGGGAACGTTCACATTGAGTCCGTTTTCACAGACTACGGTTTTTTGAACGTTACCAGCCGTGTCACCTTTAACAGCGGGAGGAGCTTCGAGGACTTTAACGGTCACTGAAGGAGGAAGATCAACGGTTACAGGACGGTCTTCAACGAAGAGCACCATGTAGGAAGTTCCAGGAATGAGGAACTCTTTCGAATCTTCGAGGGAGGATTCGGAAATGTAAAACTCTTCGAAGGTATTAGGGTCGGAGAAGACATAGTTGCCGTCCGCTTGGTAGGAAAGCTCGAGGGACTTGTTGGAGTTATCAAAAACTTCGAAACTGACTCCAATGCCGCAACGTACGGGAATTTTAGCACCGGTTTTGATAGAGCGCAGTTCCATTTGAACGTAGGAAGCGTTGTTAGGAGGGGTGCGAACGAGACATTCAAGAACGATACAGAGCTCACCATTGTAGCTCATGATATTTTTCTTTTTAATACGATTTACAGGAAGGGTAGCCATAAGTTGAAAGGCGAAGGCAAGCCGTTACACTGGGGACGGTCAAGCCGGAGTTATCAAAATTGAGTTAAAGTAACAATAGGAGGCTTTTAAGCCCTTGTTTACTGGATGATGAAGACGGTTCCACCAATTTGGTTAATGGTGGCCGCGCCCGTGGCATCGGTGGTCTCGGTGGTACTTCCCGAACTCGCGGGGACAGCTGTACCGCACAAGAGATTTTTGAATGCCGAGTAGAAACTTTTGAGTTCAGCTTTGGAACTGACGGCCATCTCTATGGTTTTCGCGTGTGTTGTCGTCGGGTAGGTTTTGACAACTAATCCACCAGCGGTGCCAGAGGTTAAATTTGTAACTTTAGATTCAAGGGCCGAGAGTTGGGCGGGAATCGGCAACTTGGTGGCGTCGGCAGGATTAAGTCCGCGATTTTCCGAATTGGCCGCACTTGCACGGTTGGCGCGATCAGCGACATCGGACGACCCAGGCGTACGTGTATTGTAGATGCGAAGTTGTTGATTGGAGTTCGACATATCGATCACGACTTCCGAAACGATAAATGTACCCGTAGTATATTCTTGGAATGAGACCGATAGAACATGGTCAGCGCGGCCATAGAAAGACATGTCGGTGCCGGAGACTTCGATGCCAAAGATACCACCATTGGGCACAGCTTTTTTCTTCATGGTTAACGCCGAGGCCTGAGGGGCGGAACTGAGAATTGCGAGTGCTACTGCAATAAATAGAAATTTTCTCATAGTCTTAATTCTTTACGCGGGTCGGTTCCGAGGCAAGATTACAACCCGATGTTGAGTTGCCAAAATTTAACTGTGCAGGCTGGTCCAGGTGGTCCCTTGATATTAGACCACGCCACAGCTCGCTTTTTACCGAGTGGATTAAATGCAGTCATCGGGCCCTCGGGTTGTGGAAAAACCACTCTGATGAAGGCTATTTTAGGGATTTTGCCATCCACCGGTGAGGCCTATTTAAATAATGAAGCGATTCGTTGCACCGAAGACCTGATTGGCAAAGTCGGCTTCGCTCCACAATTTACGACGGCCCAACCTCAACTCACTGTAAAGGAGTCATTGCTTTACGCACTTGAATTAGCCGTTCCAGATTCAGCAGAAAGACAGCGACGATTGGCTTCGGTTCTCGACGTAACGGGTCTCGCGGTTCACCAAGATAAACGCGTCTCATCACTTTCGGGCGGTCAGCTTAGAAGACTATCACTGGGCTTAGAACTCACTCTCGATCCAGCGTGCATGGTTTGCGATGAAGTGACG
>CANCLV010000031.1 GCA_947378905.1 Opitutia bacterium | reverse complement strand
TCACGTGGAAAATCACGTCCCCAAGCTTTCGGACGGCGATGGATAGGGGCTTCCAAGTGGGCTTTAATGTGAGCAATCAGTGGTGCGGCGTTATAATTTGCTACGCACGCATCGATAGATTCCTCGATAGATTCTTTCTTTTTATCTATCATCCAGTCCAAGTTCTCTAATTTCCATTTAAGTTCCGTGCCGTAACTTTGATCAAAAATAGCATTCTGAAGCCATTTGCTTATAGGTGCGAATTCCAGTTCATCCCCCCAGGGGAATTGTGCATCGCCGTCTCGGTGATAACTAAATCCGCGGCGAGATAATGCGTGTCTTAATCCAACTGAAACAGCTTCAGCACTCGCCACACCTGCGGTGACAGCACGATAGCGCACCTTCCAGGCATCGGTGCGTGCATTAGCATCACCTTCAACAATAGGGATATTAAATTCTTTGCACCATTGTCTAAAAAGGTAGTCACGGTGTCTCGCGCTTGTCCGTGAACGTCTCATTGCTCTTTTTTGACGTCTACCCGCCATAGGTGCGGACTCGGGAAGTGTAACTAAATAGGTGCGGGCAAAAATTGTTTTAGGGCCCTTGCGGACAAACACACCAATTCCCTCGATCCCAATATCTAATCCCAATACAACTTGTGAGGTATAGAAGGGGTGTTTCTTCCACTTTGCTAGTGCCTGGTCGGGGTTCATTCTAATTTATACAATAATTGTATTATGAGCCCATTTAAGAATCAAAAAGTTTGACTGCAATATATTACGACTGTTGAATCTGGATAGGTCAAAACCTGTGGGGCCGGACATACTGGTCGGTTCGAGAGCCAGCCGGACATAAAAACCACAACTCGAATACGAGGGCTTCGCACCCTTAATTATGGAGATCAGAGCTAAAACTCTGGTCTCCGCCTATTATATAATTTTTTCAAAAACACATTATAAATTGTAGCATAAATTATAATAATATGGCGAGTATTCTGTATTGAGTGATTTAATTATTACACTCTCCGTTTTTTGTCAGTCGCGTTAAACTTAATAGGTTTACTGCTTATAACTTTAAGTGGTTCGTTTGGATCTATCTCAAACCAGAGTTGGGCATCTCTTTCACTAGTTAATTCTCGGTAGTCACGCAGAAGGACCGTTGCGCTATTGCCCATCTCCAGTGAAGTTGCGGCAGCGTCTTTTGTTTCTGCTAAACGATAGGACAGGGCAGAGGCTCGCAGCGCATTGTTTCCCCATCGTACACCTTTTACCGATTTACGAACTTCGGTTAGCGCGTGCGATAATTTATGGACATCATCGCCTTTTTCGCCGCCAAAAATAAAACCACTAGGTTGCTTTATTCTGTTTAGATAGTTGAAGCAGAGTAGTGGTATAGGCGTAAGTCTGCGTCTGCCTGTCTTAGCGTTAGAACTGCCGATCTGTATGGCTTTTTTATCTGCTATAAAGTCCTCCCACGTTAAACGAGCCACCTCAGATACACGCAGACCACAGAAAGCCTGAATGGCAAGTGCTGGTCTGACGGTCTCCGGTGATGCATCCAGTATCTTGCGCAAGTCATCTGGTGAAAGCAGGCGAGGGGTCTTTGTTTTTATTATCTTAAAGTCTACGCGCATAACAGGGTTGGTTTCTGCATAGCCGCGTTTAATACTAAAAGAAAAGAGCAGGCTAAGGTAGCGTTTAAAGGTGTTAAAGCTGCTGGCACTCATAGGCTTCCCCTCCTTGGTCCTATAGCCGTCTAACCACTGCTGAACCTGTGCAGTTTTAATAGTTGAGATAATGTTACTGCCGTAGGTTTTACTAAATAGCGTTAGTATATGTGTTATTGACTGAATATGTCGCGCCCCGCGTCCGTCTGCTCTTTCGCGCTGCTCTAGTTCATTAGCAGCCTGTTTAACACTTACTGACCTGTGCAGTGTCTCTAGGTCTTTGATATAGTAGCCCACCGCGTCAGTTAAGGTTTTGCCGTAGGGTTTAAGTTTCGCACAGCAGGCTAGGGCCTCACGCTTTAGATCGTCAGATAGTCCAAAAGCTAAGTTTCCTAGCGATACCTTCTCTGCCTTTTTCTGTTCGCAGAAAAGTTTAGCCTCTGTCTTATCTCTGAAAAACTTACGTTGCAGCTTTAGGTGTCCGTTATCGTCTGTCGCGTAATAGGACACTTTCCACTTTCGGTCAGGTCGCGTAGATATATTAATAGGGCAGGGAGTTAGAGGTATGCGTTTTGTCATAGGTGTCGGTGTGAGTCTTAGTGAGTATGCTATCGTGTCCAGAGCGTGTCCACTGCATATTTTACTAGGAAATAACGATAAATAATCTGATTCGAAATCAGATGTACCGCAAGGTACCGGGGGTTCGAATCCCTTCCCCTCCGCCAGAAAAATTTAGTGGGCACGTTGGCAAGGTGACACGTTGGCAAGGGGTAGTGTTATGAACTTTAATTAGAAGGGATGAGAACCCTTGGGTTTGGTGAGCTGTAAGCGAACAGACAATTCGAAGAATTGGGGCGGAGCCCTGAAGCGAAGCGGAATCAATCCCTTCCCCTCCGCCAGAAAAATTTAGTGGGCACGTTGGCAAGGTGACACGGTGACAAGGGGTAGTGTAGGACACGACGCAGTCGCGCCCCTACCCGATACTATATGACGGGAAAAGAAGCATTGTCTTGGGCGAGTTGAAATTGAAAATATTTAGCCCATACTGGAACTCATCCCCAAGTTCCGAATCTAAAACTCTATGCGATTACCCCTGCTTATTATCACTGCCGTTTTGTCCATCTTCCCTAGTTGGAATATCCGTGCACAAACCGCCCCCGCGGCGCCCGCTAAAATTACTCCATCAGCGGAAGATCCTAATAAGGATGCCCGTCTAGCGTGGTGGCGTGAAGCTAAGTTTGGGATGTTCATTCACTGGGGTGTTTATTCAGGCTTTGGCGGTGAGTGGAAGGGCCAGAAAGTTGAAGGCTATGCTGAACACTTACAGCGTATCATGAAAATTAATCGCGAGGAATATTTAGAAAGCGTCGTGAAGCCTTTCAACCCAGTAGAGTTTAATGCCGATGAGTGGGTGAAGACAGTTAAAGCCACTGGCATGCAATACATCGTGATCACCTCAATGCACCATGATGGCGTTGCGATGTTTGATTCTAAGGTTGATGACTATAACGTCGTGAAGACAAGTAAGTTTGGCCGAGATCCAATGAAGGAATTAAAAGCTGCGTGTGATAAATACGGCGTGAAACTAGGATTTTATTATTCTCACGCCCAAGATTGGTCCATCTCCGGTGACCCTCGCTATCCCGAGCCTAATGGCCCAGAGCGTCGTAAGGCTGTCGTTGAGAAAAAAGTTTTTCCTCAAATCAAAGAGCTCATCGAAAATTATCACCCCGCGCTTTTCTGGGGCGATACCCCTCACCATAATCCTAAAGAGCTTAACGAGGAAATTTTAGCTTACCTTCGAAAGCAGGATCCTAATTTAATTATCAACGGAAGAGTGGCTGGAGCAATCTACGGTGATTACCTCTCGACTCCTGATTGTCCGGTTGAGTTTGGCCCAATGGACAAGCCTGAGGAAAAAGATTGGGAGGCGATTCCTACGACCAATAACTCTTATGGATATCACAAGTTGGACAAGACACATAAATCTCCTGCTCACTTCATTCAGATTCTAGCAAAGGCTGCCGCTAAAGGTGGTAATTTACTATTAAATATCGGTCCGATGGGTACGGGTAAAATGGCGCCCGAGGATCTAAATATTCTGAGTGAAATCGGAAAATGGTGGAGCGTGAATGGCGAATCTATTCGTGGAACCGTCCGCACGCCCCTCGCACGTCAGGCTTGGGGTGATACTACTCTCAAAGGAAACAATCTTTACCTGCATGTATTCAATTGGCCTAAGGATGGAAAATTAGTCGTCGGCGGAGTAAAGGCCGATGTAGAGAGTGCTGTATTGTTATCGAATCGAGAAAAACCATTATTCATCAAACGCAGTGGACTCGATTTAGAAATCGATATTCCCAAAGAAGTACCTGATCAGTCCGACACGGTTATTTTAGTTAAGTGTAAGGCTGCGCCCACTGGCGATGCAGTTTTCCTTTTACAGAACAACATTCCTAATAAGCTCAGTGTTTTCTCGGCGGAATTATTAGGTCAGACCGACAAAGCCGGTTGGAGACTTAACCGTGGCCAAATCATTTCCATGAATGTAACTGGTTGGACCAAGAACGAGTGTGGCGTTAAATGGGCTTCTCGCTTAAACCAGAAAACAACATTTGATGTCGTTGTAAGCTATGACGCCCCTGTTGCTGACAAAAAGGTTGAGACTGATGCCGGAGCCGTGATCAAGAAAAGTACAGATACCTTCGGCGGCACCTTTGTTGTGGAAATCGGAAATCAGAAACTCAAAGGCGAGGTCACTAAAATGGGTGAAGTAGTGGAAGTAAATCTCGGCACCGTCACCGTGGAGCCTGGTGAACTGAATGTTCAAGTTCTGACGGAGACCATCACTGGTAAAGAATTAATGAGACTGCGTTCAGTAACATTAACTCCCCGTCAATAGTCTCGAGTTTATATTAATAAAAAAGGGCAGCCCAACGGCTGCCCTTTTTTGTATCTATCACTAAAATTGTCTTTAGGTCTGTTCTTCGATCTTAAGTGCGCGATAGCCGCCGATTTGTTTGAAGTAGAAGAGTAGCAGTAAATAGATAATCGCCATGCTGAGTGGGATATAAGAATCGGCTTTAAGGGTGGCACGATCTCCTCGCTGATTTGCTTTTACGATAGCTTTTTGCTCGGGGGTAGCTGCACCACCCGCTTGTTTAGCGGCTTCCAATTTCGCTCCATCAACAGCAGTGACTGGTTTTAAGAATAAGTAATTAGATACTGAGGATGCCTTGGAGGATTCGTAAATCGCTGGGGCGTCTTTACTCAGAGCCTCTGCGGTGTAGCGGTCCTTGGCGTAGCCTAAGCCTGGGCCACCGATGAGTCCGGCGGAGAGCATTCCAATGCCACCCATAATGGACATCGCGACTGCACCCGAGCGGGGGAAGCGATCACCAACAACCGCTAACATCGTTGGCCAGAAGAATGTTTTACCTAATGCGTAGATTCCGAGTGCGATAAGTGCGACGGCAAAACTCTCCATACCACTGGCGAGTCGAAGTCCGATGAACGCCGTGGTGGCAGCAAGGAAGAGTAGGCCGATTGGAGAAAGACCCAGGCGCTTTTCGATGAAGTCGACGCAGAATCTTAACCCGAACATAATCGCCGAGGTCCAGATAAACAGAATCTTACCTTGGTCGGCGGTAAAAAGATTGCCCGTAATAGACTCAATCCAACCGTCGGTTCCTAATTCAACTGCGCCAACAAGTGCATGGGTAATAAAGAGCACGAAGAGCAGAAAAGACCCGAGAGCCCAGTTCATAGTAATGCCTAAGCCTAAAACAAGTGCTAGCGTGATTGCTAAGCCTGCCATGTTAGAAAGCCCAAACGTACTTTGAGCTTGGATGGCAATCAGTGTACATACTGCCAGAACTGCAATATTTTCTAGGACAAGTTTTTTATTGTGACGACTAATCATCGCAACCGCGACGAGGAGTAGCGCACCGACCGTCACGGACGCTGGTGAATCTAGGCCAATAGCATTGCGGAAAAATAAAGTTAATAAGTAACAGATCACCGCACCGCCCAGAATACCAACGTCTCTGGTCATCTCGCCCAACTCAGCACCTTTTTCTGCGGCTGCAGATTTAGGAAATTTTTGATTCCAGAAAAGTAATGCGTAACCAACGGTCGGCACGAGGTAGAATGCAAGTTGTCCCTTCCAGCCAATATGAAGAAGTGATCCGAGAACGTAAGTGGCGAGTGCACCGACAACCATGCCGAGTGGCCATGAAGCGTGAAGGATGTTTAAATAGTGCGCGCGCTTTTCTGGGAAGAGTGTAGCGATTAATGGATTAGCAACGGCTTCGAGCGTGCCATTGGCGTAAGCAAAAATAAACATACCCCAATAGAGATAGCTATAAGCGTTGGAAGCATCGGTTGCACCGAATGTTACGACGGCAGAAATAATATGACCCACAAAAGCTAGCGCCACCAGTTTGCCATAGCCTAGGCGATCAACGAGAAGGCCACCGACGATGATGCCGAAACAAAATCCCGAGAAACCTGCGCCACCAATGGCTCCAAGTTGCGTAGCCGTGAAGCCGTACTCAGCGGCCCATGCGCCGAAAATTCCGCCACGAATGGCGAAGCCAGCGCCAGCGGCCATAATGGCAAAAAAACCGGCCCAGAGTAATCGTTTAGGATTATACGTTGAGGATGTATTCATAGTTAGGGTGGGGGGGTAAGGGACTTACTTATTTATAAGGAGATTTTTTTCACTGTCGAGAGGGTTAGCCGTCCTTGGTTTAATCACCCTTTATTTTCAGTCATATGTTGCCGGCGATATTCCGTCGGACTGAGCTTCATGGCCGCCTTAAACTTTCGAGAAAAATCGCTCGCATCATAAAACCCCGTTTTTTCAGCGACCTCAGATGGCCTTAAGTCAGTCTCCCTCAGCAAGTCTGATGCGGCTGCTACCCTCATTCGGACCAAGTAGGCGCGCGGGCTCACTTGGTATGCTTTACGGAATTTTCTCTCAAACTGCCTAATAGATAGACCCGTGAGTTTAGAGATTTTACTAATTTCCAGTCGGCTAGTTAGATTTTGTTTTATACATTCTGCCGCGCGCTCGACCTGTAAATAGGGCTCAATCGACGCCTTAGTGCCTTCATAACTTTTAATAATTCCGCAAACCCCACAGACTTTGCCGTCGGTATCCCATAGTGGAATCTTAGTAGTTTCATACCAAACATGTTCCCCGTTTTCATTGGGAAAAAGTTCGATAATCCCAGGCTGTGGTTTGCCGGACTCAATGACTTCGCGATCTTTTTTGATGTATTGCGAAATAAGTTCAGGTGATGAGCAGGTATGAGAATCGTTCTTCCCTAAAATCTCATGAGCATTTTTAAAACCAAAACGTGCTGCAAATGCTTGATTGGCCATGATAAATCGACCCTCTAAGTCTTTGGCAAAAAACATTACCCCCGGAAGGTAGTCCAAAACCCGCAATGCACTTTTAAGATCAATTTTCTTAAGCATCAAATCGGGGTTAAAAGTCGTTTTCATACAACAAGCAGCTCTACAAAAGCTATAATCTAAAGGATTTTTAATTAAATCACCGAGCCTGCAAGTATTTTAAGTACAATTCAGTTATAAGCACTCCTTGGACGCTTAATTAAAACCCTGCATTTCTAAATAAGATTGAGAGATTGGTTTGTGAAAACAGAAATTTGCTCTTTGGGTTATATCATGAAACACAAAACTTTAAGCCTCTCATTTCTCCTAGCCCTTGTGGCAATGGCTAGTGCAGAGGATAAAAATCCTCCATCGGCTGAGGTTATGAAGCGCGGACAGGCCGTCTACAGTCGCACCTGTATTGCGTGTCACCAACCGACGGGTCTGGGCATTGCTCCCGTATTTCCTCCTTTAGCTGGCTCGGAGTGGGTGGCGATGAGTCCGTCTATTCCCGTACGAAATATTTTACACGGAATGACTGGGCCGGTGTCAGTTAAGGGTACTGTTTATAATGGTATGATGCCGCCTGTTGCGGGATTAACTGATGGTGATATTGCCGATGTGGTTACTTACGTGAGAAATTCTTTTGGGAATACTGGCCCTGCGGTTACCGAGGACGATGTTAAGGCGATTAAAGCAAAATACGCAGATCGTAAAACACCTTGGACGGCGGAAGAATTTCAAAAAGATTCTAAGTAGTCAGCCAATCATTGAGCGTGGCTTGACCATTGTATTTAAGGGGCTTAAAAAAGCTTAGTAAATTAATGGAAACCCCACCCAAAATCATTTTTATCGGTTTAGCACAAAACTGCGCTCAGTATTTGCCCGCCGTTTTAAAAAATATCGAAAACATGGCCACTCTGGCGTCGGAGTCGGCCTTTCTATTTCTTGAAAACGATTCTACCGACAACACGAAAGCGATTCTTACTGGATGGGGGAGCAGTCGGCCCAATTTCACTTTACTGAACTTTGATGGCTTAAATAACTTAGCGGTGCGTACAGTTAAACTAGAAATTTTACGGAATGCCTATGTGGAGTGTTTACGTACCTATAAAAATCTCAAGGACTTCGATTTGGTTGTTTTGATTGATATGGATGATGTGGGGACATGGCCGATTGACTTAAGCGAACTTTCAAAAGCAATTAAATATCTACAAGCCGATCCTCAGAGGGCTGCCATCTTCGCAAATCAAATTGGGTCTTATTATGATGTGTGGGCGCTTCGACATAAAGAGTTCTGCCCTAGTGATGCCTGGGAAGAAGTCATGGACTACAAAGCTAGCCACCCAACAGTCACCGACGAAGAAGCCTTTAACCAAACTTTCAAAAAACGAATTCAATCATTCTCTCCATCTACAGGGCCATTTGAGGTAGAATCAGCTTTTGGCGGTCTAGGAATTTATCGGATGAGCTACATTTTAAAAAATCCGAATCCTTATTTAGGTTCAAAGCTGAAATCTCTTCCTTCAGTGAACGAGACATTTAGAGTTAGTCGTCGGCAATTTTGTGAACACGTTCATTTTCACGCAGGGATTAGAGTTTTGGGCGGCAAGTTGTTTATCTGGCCTTCATTAATCAATGGAGAGGTTAGGGATCCAGTGTTTCCCCATTCTCCACCACTTCTATTTTAATTTTACATTAAAACATGACCCCTCCTCCTCTGCCACCAGCCATTATTGTAACGACTACATTTGCTGTCGATGGCTACAGTATCACGGAATATAAGGGCATTGTCCGAGGTATTATTGTTCGCTCGCCTACAATATCCCAAGGTATTCTCGGTGGATTTAAAAATATTATTGGAGGAAATATCGGTGCCTGGACAGAGATGTGTGAACAGGCACGTCAAACCGCTTATCAACACATGGTCGCACACGCTCAGGCCCTCGGAGCAAATGCAGTTGTCGGGGTTGCCTACGATGCGTCTGAAGTTAAGATGAGTGCAACAGAGGTAATTTGCTACGGAACAGCCGTAGTGATTAAACCTAATTCATAATGAGCCCTCCAACGCGCAAGGAAGTGGCTGACTTACATTTTATGGATGCGCGTGCAAAACTACTAGACCTCGCTGCATTTCTCGACCGGGTTGATCGTTCATCCGGCTCAGATGATCACCGTATTCGTGGATTGCGATTGGCCCTAAAAGTTTTGAATGAGGGCAATAAGAATAGGGTCGAAGAAATTTTAAATCAGTGGAGCGACCCGAGTACTGAACCTTTAGAAAAATCCGATACGAAGGCTGCTACCGGAGTTTGGCCAAAGCTCTAATCTCATGCGATATATTGAGCCTCATGGACACATGGTCAGTCGCACGACTGATGATTACAAGGCAATGGCCTTAGCTGGTTGCGCTGCGATTTGTGAACCCGCGTTTTGGGCAGGTTTTGATCGTAAATCAGCCGACGGATTCTACGATTATTTTTGTCAACTTACTCAGCACGAACCAGCCCGTGCCCAAAAATTCGGAATCCCTCATTATTCCTGGCTCTGTATTAATCCCAAAGAGTCCGAAGATATGGGCTTAGCCCGGGAGGTTCTGGCGCTCATCCCCGATTTTTTAAACGCCCTGAACGTTTTAGGAATTGGCGAAATCGGTTTAAATAAAAATACGCGTAATGAGCTCAAAATTCTAGAAGCGCACATCGATTTGGCGGTAAAATATAATCAACTGATTTTAGTGCACACTCCCCACCTTGAAGATAAACGTAAGGGTACGAGATTAATCCTGGATGCACTTAAAAATAATCCGAAGATTAATCCTGGTCGTGTGATTATTGACCACGTGGAAGAGCACACATTCAAAGAAGTAGTCGATCAGGGATTTTGGGCGGGCATCACGCTCTACCCTGAATCTAAAGCGAGTCCGCAACGGGCTATCGATATGATTGAAACTATTTCATCGCAAAGGGTTTGGCTAAATAGTGCATGCGATTGGGGTCATAGTGATCCGCTCTCAGTGCCTAAAACTGCTCTAGAAATGAAACGCCGAGGACACACGGTACAAGCGATTGATAATTTAATTTTCGGAAATCCTGTTCAATTTCTCTCTCAATCAAATAAGTTTATTCGGCCCGAGATAATTTAATCGATGCAACTTTCCTCGGGACATTCTTTGGCGTATTGCACCAATGTTCATCGAGGTGAAGGCTGGTCAGAAACTTTTTCAAATCTTCAGGCGCATACTTTAAAAGTCCGCCACCAAGTTTGTCCCAGCAAGCCCTATGCGGTGGGACTTAGGTTGGGTAATTCGGCCACACAAGAATTAGGGCAGGAAAAAAACTTAAATATTTTTCGCGAATGGCTCGAAAAAGAAAACTGTTTCGTCTCGGGAATTAACGGATTTCCCTTTGGTGCGTTTCACGGTCAGTCGGTTAAGGAGTCGGTCTTTTTACCTGATTGGACAGATCCCAGCCGCGTCGAATACACCCAAAAACTCTTTGATATCTTGGCATCTTTGAATCCGCCTAATCATGTTAGCACAGTAAGTACCTTGCCGGCCACGTTCAAAAAATTCAATCGTTCGGCAGATCAAATAAAAGAACTGCAAAAAAATATCATAAACTGTGCTGAATATTTAGTGCGCCTTCGTGACCGCTCCGGCATCACTATTCAATTAGCACTCGAACCCGAGCCCTTGGGTTATTTTGAAAACACACAACAGACGATTGATTTCTTTGATCAACTCAGAGGGCAGGAGGCAACGCCTGACCTCGTGGATAGTTTTCTAGGTGTTTGTTATGATACCTGTCACTTTGCCCTCCAGTATGAAGACGCAGCTCAATCGGTAGAAAAACTTAATTCGAACGGCGCGCCTATTTTAAAATATCATTTAAGCTCAGCATTAAAATTAACCCCTACCGATGTTGCTTTGGGTCGATTAGCGAGCATGCAAGAGCCCACGTACCTGCATCAATGTATCGGACAAAAACAATCGGGTGAGTTAATTTATTTTAAGGATATTCCCGATGCCTTAGCCGATATTAATAGCCTGAAGCATTTAAAAGAAATGCGGGTGCATTTCCACTTACCGCTTCATTCGATGCCGATTGAAAAAGACTTTTCTAATACTACCGATTTTCTAAAAAAAGTTCTTGGTGTGATTATGTGTCAGCCCGGTCGAGCTAAAGAACTCGAAATCGAAACTTACACTTGGGAGGTTTTGCCGCCGTCTTTGAGGTCGATGGATGTGACCGATCAAGTGGTGGCGGAGTATCGCTGGGTCTTAAATGAGATTAACCAATACGGGGTTCAGCCTGCCTGATGAAATTGAACTTCAAAAATTGGTTAGTAGTAACAAGGTGTTCCAATCTCCCCACCGTTTGGTCTAACGTAATCTCTGGCTGGCTTTTAGGTATGGCTGCTGTCATTCAAACTCCGACGGTAGTCGTACCATCGGCGCTGAGTAGCACCTTATTTATATTATTAACGGGAATCTCGTTACTGTACGTGGGGGGTATGATTTTGAATGACGTTTTTGATTACGAGTGGGATTGTAAAAATCGCCCCGAGCGTCC
>CANCLV010000030.1 GCA_947378905.1 Opitutia bacterium | reverse complement strand
CACCGTATTTTAGAGCGCGAACTTCGTCTGTATTCCAAGATTCTCGCCGGCAAGCCTCGCGTGATTGTGGCCAATAAAATGGATTTACCCAAAGCCACAGAAAACTTAAAACTCTTTAAGAAGAAGGTGAAAGATCTCGTGATCCCTATTTCTTGTTACACTCAAGATGGATTGGAAGACTTGAAACAAAAACTTTGGAAGGCTGTTAAGGTTTCTCCTGTTAAAGCCAAAAAACCTACTGCCCCAAAACCACCAGCTAAAAAACCTAAAGCTAAGAAAGCTAAGGCGAAAGTTTCTAAACCTAAAACCAAGAAAAAGGTTTTAATGGTGAAGAAAAAAGTCTCCAAAAAATCTAAGCGCTAAGCTTTATTTATTCGGAGTCTCGTGGAATTTGAGTGACTCTGAATTGAGACAGAAACGAAGTCCAGTGGGCTTGGGTCCGTCCTCAAAGACGTGTCCGAGGTGTGCCTGACAACGTGTGCAGACAATCTCGACACGTTCCATGCCGTGACTGCAATCTACAATATTGGTAATATTTTCCGTGGCGATGGGCTGAAAGAAACTTGGCCAGCCTGTTCCTGAGTTGAATTTTGAGTTGGAGGCGAAGAGTGGTAAATCGCAGCAAACACAGGTGTAAACTCCGGTTTTCTTATTATCGAGCAGGTTGCCACAGAAGGGTCTTTCCGTACCCTTGGATCGGCAGACATGATACTGACTCGGAGTGAGTTGCTTCGCCCATTCGTCGTCGGATTTAACTACTCGTTTAACTTTTTGTGGTTCACCTAATTGCCCAGGTGAAACTTCTAGACGAACGATAACGGTTTCGGATGAAGACATAGTAGAAATGATAGGCGATGGGTCAGGTGTGCATCCAGTGAGAGCCAGTATAATTCCCCCAAAGAGAAAAGCTCTCAGTGTCACGTTAGCTGAATGATTTTCCGCAGCCACAGGTCGAAGTGGCATTAGGATTTTTTACTTCAAAGCCTTTTCCGTGTAGACCATCATCAAAATGAATGGTCGAATTTTGTAAGTAAGCGTGACTCGCTGGATCGATGAGAATTTTAAGACCTTGGCTAACAAATTCTAAGTCGTTGTCCTTTTTAACATCGAATGACATCCCATACTCGAAGCCCGAACATCCGCCCGCTTCAATTAAGACGCGCAAAGAGGATTCAGGGTTGGCCTGTTGTGCATGAAGTTTGCGAACTTGAATCGCGGCAGCTTCGGTAAGATTAATCATACTAGGAAAGTTAGAGGTTTGGAAGAAGGAGTCAAATGACCCTTATTTCTTTATAATTCGCAGGTTTGCTGGGTTTCCCGGGTGGGTCTAGCAATGAGGCCATGGTGTGGCTCATCGGGATAAATCTCATTCGCGCGCGATCCCATGAGGTGAGCATCACAGCATTTTAATAAGTCACCTAAGTTTTCCGTGCGTCGCATATCATAGAGAAACTTTCCTTCGGTATCGATAGCGAGTCCGATGAAGTTTAAAAATTTCTTAAGTCTACCTGCCTGGCGTTCCGAATGCATCGATTGATCGCAACACTCATCTGCTAATTCTTGGATGTATAGTCGGACGTCTGAAAGTTTGGGCTGATAGACCGGCTGACCTTGCTGAAGCTCGCGCCACTGACGAAAGATCCAAGGATTTCTAATCGCGTGTCGCCCCATCATCATACCATAGGCACCTGTTTCAGTGATGAGGTGAGTTGCCTTAGTCGCTTTGGTGACATCGCCATTGGCAATGACTGGACACTGAACTTTTTTGACCGCCTGAGTAATCGCAGGGTAGTTTACTTCCGACCAGTAAAGTCCTTTGACTGTGCGACCGTGCACGGTGAGTAAATCCACCTTATGTTTATTTATTAAATCTAATATCGCTTCATAATTTTCCATACCATCGAAACCGATGCGCATTTTTACCGTAAAAGTTCCCGCAATCTCAGCGCGCATTGCACTTAAGATTTCATCGATTTTTACTGGGTCTCTGAGCAGTCCGCCCCCGACATTTTTGCGATAAACCTTGGGTGCTGGGCAGCCCATATTCAGGTCAATCCCTGCGATAGGGTAGGCCTGAAGGAGTTTAATCGTACGAATAATATGAGGAACATCTTCACCGATGAGTTGGGCGAAGACGGGTCGCCCGGTGCCGTGATTCTGAATGGAATCCAGAATATGTTTTTCCGGCGTCGATGTCTCATGAACTCGGAAATATTCTGTGACGAACCAATCGGGTGCTCCACGACGTCCGATGACCTTCATGAATCCCGTGGTGGTGACATCTTGCATCGGTGCAAGGACCGATGGACGTGTACCACTGACTAAAGGTTGGGGGAGGGCGGTGTTCACGATTGTTTGCGGAGTCGGGCCAGCGTCTCCGTCATATCCTCACAAGCATCCAACACGGCAGGCATAATGAACACTGGACGTTTAGCTTTAACGGTTAAAACGAGAGCATCGCTGGGGCGGGCGTCGACTTCGGCCACTTTACGTGCGACGGGTCCAGCCTGGTTGATTACGATGCGGGCAAAGAATACACCTTCTTTCATTTCAACAATCGATACATGCGAAATATCGGCATCAAGTCCGAGCAAAAGATGCAGCATGAGATCGTGTGTCTGAGGGCGTTCAGCCACTTTATTGGACAGGGCTGCCTGAAGGTATTCACCGACTAAAGTATCGACCTGGATAACAATGGTTTTGTTCTCGGTAACAAGAAACACCGCGGTTCCGCCCTTGGTCGGAATCACTTCGATGCTGGTGACGGGAATCGCCTCTTTCTTGTTCATACCTAATACATTTGGGCTCAGGGCTCGTGGCGCAAGCCTGTGTCATCGATACTTGAAGAAGTTTGTCTGAGAATTGCGGAGTCCCCTTGAAATTTATCGTACCCTCGTCTTAATGGACGGGTGCACCCATTTCTCAAAGACGACTTCCTCTTCAATTGGAGTCAGTTGCAATCCAGCGCTATTGAGCCCGATATTCGCCTAGCCTTGAAACAGGCCCAAGAACGCATCGAAGCATTCAAAAAACTGTCCGGTCCGCAACTCACCTACACAAACGTTCTCCTTGGTTTTGAAAGTGCGACGAAGGATTTATCGCGTGCGTGGGGATTGGTGGGTCACCTGGATTCAGTACTTAACTCGCCCGATCTTCGCAAAGTCTACAATGCACTTTTGCCTGAAGTCACCGCGTTTTATACTTCACTCTCACTCGATCCCGATATCTGGCAGGTTTTTAAAAATTACTCTACCACCGCTGAAGCAAAATCACTTCAAGGTATTAAGCGTAGATTTCTAGATGAAACGATTGCAGATTTTGAAGAGAATGGCGCGAGCTTACCGCCTATCGAAAAGAAAAGATTAGCTGAGGTTAATGCATCGCTCGCTGAAAAAACTCAAAAGTATTCGGAGAACGTTTTAGATTCTACCAATGACTGGGAAATTTTTATCGATGATGAAAATCAGTTGAAGGGCTTACCCGCAAGTGCGCTCGGATTAGCCAAACAGTCAGCGACAACCAAAAGCCGTCCGGATTCTTGGAGAATCACCTTACAGCAGCCGTCTGTTTTTCCTGTTTTACAATATGGAGAAGATGCCGCCCTCCGCCAAAAATGCTGGGAGGCATTGAGCCAAGTGGGTTATAAGGGGAAATGGGACAATACGCTCTTGGTTGCGGAAATCCTTTCACTGCGTGATGAAAAGGCCCGTTTATTAGGCAAAAAGCATTTTGCTGATTTTACGACGGCACGCCGCATGGCCCAAACGGGCGATCAGGCAGTTAAATTTATCGAAGACATGGCGGTGCGCATTCGTCCTAAATTTGAAAAAGAAGTGGAAGAGCTGGAACAATATCGCGCCAAAATTGAAAAAGATGCGGTACGTGTTTTGCATCCTTGGGAGTTTGGTTTCTATTCCGAAAAAATGCGTCGTGAATATCACGGCTTTGATGACGAAGCTCTGCGCCCGTGGTTCCCCGTCGAAGGTGTCATTGCTGGAATGTTTAAACTGTTCGGTAATCTTTTTGGAATTCAGGTAGTGGCGCGTGACACGGTTTATGTTGATGCAACCGGGAAAGCTGAAGTCTTCAAAGCCGCTGCGCCCCGTGTTGAGAATACGCCTGTCAGCGTTTGGCATCCGGAAGTTCGTTTCTACGAAGTCTATGATGGCTCACGTCATCTCGGTTCATTTTATACCGATTGGTTTCCGCGTGAGTCGAAGCGTGGCGGTGCTTGGATGAATTTTTTCCGCACCGGTGGACCGCGTCCCGATGGCTCATTTGCGCCACATTTAGGCCTAATGTGTGGTAATTTCACACCTCCCGTCAACGGTCAGCAAGCTCTGCTCACGCACGACGAAGTCACGACAGTCTTCCATGAGTTCGGACATTTGCTCCACCATTTATTATCCGAGGTTGAAGTAGAATCTTTATCCGGTGTGCGCGTGGCGTGGGATTTCGTAGAGCTGCCTTCGCAACTTTTAGAAAACTGGTGTTGGGAGGAGGAGTCGCTCGCCCTGTTTGCTCGCCACCATCAGACCGGCGAAAAATTACCTTCCGACCTTTTAAAGAAATTAGACGCCGCTTCGAATTTCCGTGCCGCTTCACAATGTATGCGCCAACTTTGTTTTTCTAAATTAGATTTAGATTTACACATTCGTGCGAACGAACTCAAAAATGCGGATCTCGATAAACATTGGAACGATACGATGGCGTCATGGCAGACTCGCACTTCGCAGCGCGTGCCTTCGATGGCTCGTCGTTTTAGTCACCTCTTCTCTGACGCTACCGGATACGCTGCTGGATATTATTCCTATAAATGGGCAGAAGCTTTGGAGGCCGATGCCTTTACCCGTTTCCTTAAAGAGGGGATATTAAATTCTAAAGTGGGCAGGGAGCTTAGGGAAAAGATTCTTTCAAAGGGTAATTCTGAGCCCGCTGATAAGATTTTCCGCGATTTTATGGGTCGAAACCTCGATTCTGAGGCCGTTTTAGTGCGCGATGGTTTGGCCTAATTGAGCCGAAAATCGGGTTTTATACGTCACCAATTTGCCACAATTGTTTTATCCCCTTGCAGGGGAGCGATTTTTCCTATGCGTAAGGCTTTTAACAGATGAAATTACGTAACATTGCAGTCATTGCGCACGTCGACCATGGAAAAACTACCCTGACCGACCGCTTACTTTACCAGTCCGGTATGTTCCGCACTGAAGACCTCGACAAGCTCGCTGGTGGTCAGCACGGACTGATCATGGACTCGGGTGACCTCGAGCGCGAACGTGGTATCACCATCACCGCTAAGAATTGCTCCATTCGCTGGACCGATCCGCGAAATAAGGATGAGTACAAAATTAATTTAATCGATACCCCTGGTCACGCTGACTTCGGTGGCGAAGTTGAACGTGTATTAAATATGGCCGACGGTTGTTTGCTCGTGGTCGACTCCTTTGAAGGCCCGATGCCACAAACACGTTTCGTTTTATCGAAAGCTTTAGCCTTAGGTCTTAAGCCTATCGTTGTTGTAAATAAAATTGATAAACCTTCGGCTCGTCCTGACGCCGTCGTGAATGAAATTTTCGACTTACTCGTGGCGCTCGATGCTCCAGAGTCCGCTCTCGATTTCCCAGTAGTCTACGCTTCGGGTCGCGATGGTTGGGCTACCGTAGATCGTGCGAAAACTGAAGAAGGTAAACGTCCGAAAGATTTGTTAGAACTTTTCTACGCTATCGTTGACCATATTCCTGAGCCTTATGCTGAAGGTTCTTCCCGTGGTGCAGCTGCAGGATTTAAGAGTCGCGAAGAAGCGCTCGCTAACCCTCTCCAAATCATGGTTACAGCGATTCTGTATAGTGATTACGTGGGTCGTATTGCCGTGGGCCGTGTTACCGCTGGTCGCATTAAACCATCCATGCCCGTGATGCTCATCAATCGTGCGGGAGAACAATTTAGACAGCGCACCTTAGAAGTCGAAGTGTTCGAAGCTCTCGGCCGCGTGAAAGCGGAAGAAGTTACCGCAGGCGATATCTGTGCTGTCATCGGTTTAGATCACGTTGAAATTGGTGCGACGATTGCAGATATCGATAGCCCCAAGGCAATGCCTCCGGTTAAGGTTGACGAACCAACCGTGACGATGGCGTTCCGTGTTAACGATTCACCTTTTGCTGGTCGCGATGGAAAATTTGTTACTGGCCGTCAGGTCGGTGAACGTCTCACTAAAGAACTCGAAAAGAATGTAGCACTCCGCGTTGAGCGTGAACCCGGAGCGGATGCGTTCCAGGTTTCGGGTCGTGGTTTGATGCACTTAGGCGTGTTAATCGAAACTATGCGTCGCGAAGGTTATGAACTTTCAGTCGGCAAGCCTCAGGTGATCATGAAGCAAATCGACGGCAAAGAATGCGAGCCAGTGGAAACCTTGGCCGTGGATTGCCCGGAAGCTTCTCAGAGTGATGTCATGGCGCTGGTTCTCAGCCGTCGCGGTGAATTACGTACCATGGATGCCAAGGCTGGCACCAGCGGTTGGATTCACATGGAGTTCAAGATTCCTTCACGTTCCTTGTTCGGTCTGCGTACCATGATGCTTACCACCACCCGTGGTGAAGCCGTCATGTACCACAATTTATTAGGTTATGAGCCAGTGAAGGGTGATGCCCCTCGCCGTGCTGCGGGTGTGATGATCAGTGGTGAAGGAGGTCAAGTAACCTCATACTCACTCGACCGTCTTTATGACCGCGGTGACTTCTTCGTGAAGCCAACCGACGAAATTTATATGGGTCAAGTCGTGGGCGAACACTGTAAGGATAATGACCTCGAAATTAACTTGGTCATTAACAAGAAGCTTTCCAACGTTCGTGCCTCTGGTTCAGACGACATGGCAAAGATTAAACCGATGCGCCAAATGTCTCTCGAGAATTGCTTAGAGTATATCGAGTCAGATGAATTGGTTGAAGTGACTCCTAACTTCATTCGCATGCGTAAACGTTACCTCACGGAAAACGAACGTAAGCGTTTCGGTAAGCAGTAAGTTTAATTAACGCTCAGTGTAAACTCATGGCCACCGTCCGCAAGGATGGTGGCTTTTAGTTTCCACAGTGAACGCGGGAGTCGTGCCGCTACTTTCTCGGGCCATTCGACAATCACATTCCATGGGCTGACGGCTGAATCCCAAATCATTAAATCGTCAAAGCTCGACGCTTGGGTGAGTCGATAGGCGTCGACGTGAAAAATCATCCGTTTGCCCTTATAAACATTGAGCAAGGCGAAGGAGGGGCTGGTGATATCTTCCGTGATTCCAAACCCTTTAACGAGTCCGCGAACAAAGGTTGTTTTGCCGACTCCGAGATCGCCTTCCAGTGCTAGCGTGGTGTCAGCAGGAAGTAGCTGAGCAAATTCTTGTGCCGCTTGTTCAGTGGCCTCAGCTGAATGCGTGACGATTCCTTTTGTCCAGTCGCTCAGTGTCTTCGGCGATTTCATGAATGGAGATCAACGAAACCCTGAGACCATTTCACTCCAAAGACTGCAAGGTTGCGCACGACGTGGCCAATTAAGCAGGGAAGGATCGAACGCTCGGGATTGAGAGGATTGTAGCGTCCGAGGTATAACCAAACTGAAATAAAGAAAGTAGCGATGAGGCTAATTCTTCCTTGGACGGTGCTAAAATCAAATCCGTGAATAGCGCTAAAAATGACTGAACCAATCAAGATGAGTCCGAGTAATTTGATGCCTCTTAAGTGACTGGGCGCAGCGAAGCCTCGGAAGACCATTTCTTCAACGATGGCAGCACCCATAGTCGCTCCTAGAATATGTAAATTACTAACGGACTGATGAGCGGTGACGTGAAAATGTATCTCGGCACAGGTTTCAGCGACGGTGAGCAACAGAATGCCCGAAACAATGATAAGGATGCCTGAAATAGGGGCTCGCGTCGTCCCCGGCCAAAAGAGTTCAGGTCCTGGATTAGCCTTACGTTTCTGATACTCGCTGAACCAAGCAAACCCGACGCCCAATCCGATGATTAGATAGATTATATCTGTAATCAAATTCAGGGTCATCGCGGTTTACGATAAGCCGTCTTCTTTCAGGTACTTATCGGTGATGATTTGAATTAAGTGATCGCGCGCTTCTTTGACGGAGTCGACGTAATGATAGAGACCACGGTCTTCAGGTGAGACCATGCCCCATTCGTGGAAGACTTCGAAGTCGGTGACTCGTTTCCAGAAATCAGAACCGTAAAGTAAGATAGGGAAATATTTTTTAGTTTTTCCGGTTTGGATCAGCGTCAACATTTCGAAGAGTTCATCGAAAGTGCCGAAGCCACCAGGGAATGCGACGAGCGCTTTAGCAAGGTAAAGGAACCAATATTTACGGACGAAGAAGTAGTGGAATTCTAAATCCAGTTCAGGCGTGACGTAAGGATTATGCTCTTGTTCAAAGGGTAAAGCGATGCCTAGACCGATGGAGCGACCATGGGCTTCTTTTGCTCCACGATTAGCTGCTTCCATGATTCCAGGTCCGCCACCTGAACAGATGAAGAAACGTTGCCACTCGGGTAGACTCATCGACCACTCGGTCATCTCTTTGGATAATTCACGACAGGCTTCGTAGAAAGGTGCGCTCTTTAAATTAATTTCTGCAAGACGTAATCGAGCTTTAGCTTCGGAGGGACTGATTTCTCCACGGGTGATTTTTAACTTCACATCTTCAAGTTCTTTTTGTGCGCGATCGATGGGCAAGGTACGTGCGGATCCAAACATCACGACCGTGTTGCGTACGCCGTATTTCTTAAAGCGATGGTAGGGCTCGGTGAGCTCGGCCATGACTCGCAAGGTGCGCGCCTGGGGACTCAGTAAGAATTCTTCGTTTTCGTAGGCCTTGACGGGAGGTGGGCGCAAGGGGGCTTTATCTGGACTCATATTGGCGTATCTTCATTAAAATTGGCTATCTGCCAAGAAGGGAAGTGTGGGGCTTGACAGTTTTGGCGGGGTCTATTTGGGTATTCCTTCTAAATTTATGCAACCCACCTACCGTCCATCCAAGATTGCCCGCGCTCGTAAGTGCGGTTTCCGTGCTCGTTCTAAGACCCCTGGTGGTCGCAAAGTTCTCGCCAATCGTCGCAAGATTGGTCGCAAGCGCCTCGGCGCATCTTAATCCGATGCGTCTCCCGCGGGAGCGTCGAATTCGTGCTTCAGCCGATTTCTCGCGTCTCCGCCAAAATGGCTCGCGGCTCGACTGCGGGCCTTTTGTTTTGAATCTGGGGAAGGCTCGATCACCTCAAACCAAAGCAAGATTTGCAGTGGTGGTCGCCAAGAAAAGTATTCCTTTAGCGGTGAATCGTAATCGTGCTAAACGCTTGGCACGTGAACTTTTTCGCAGTGATGCTGAACTCTTACCTGATGGATGGGAATGTGTTTTAGTGGCTCGCCCCAGTATACTCCGAAAGTCTTTTGCGAGTTTAGTTAAAATTTATAGCACCGCGATAAAATCCACGGTGAAATAAAATGATGAATCGATTTCGTAGTGGAGTGGTTTGGTTGGCTCTGCAGCCCATTTATTTTTATCAACGCTTCGTTTCAAAACCGTTACATTGGTTGATCCCTGGTTCGGGTTGTAGATTTCATCCGAGCTGTTCCCAATACGCGGTGATTGCCTTGAAAAGACATGGTTTTTTAAAGGGGTCTTGGTTGTCGATGAAGCGCATTGGACGGTGTCGACCAGGCGGTGGTTACGGCGTTGACGAAGTTCCGCCGGCCTAAATAAATACACCATCTCCTCGCTCTTTTAGGTTATTCCCATTAACTTCTAATATGCAAAGTTTCCTACTCAGAAAAATACGATCACGTCAGGGAGGAGCGTGGTTATTAGCCTTAACGTATATTATTTTAGGCACTGTTTTGCGCCTTGGTTTTCTCGCTGCGTCAGTCACTGAAGTCACTTGGTCGTGGACGACTGCGGCGGCCCTCTTGATTGGTTTTATTTACGACATCGCCATGGCGGGTTTCTTTGCCATCCCCTTTGCGTTCATCAGTAGTTTTTGTAAGTCCGAGCGTTTTCGTTTATTTTTAATTCCTGTTTGGTGTTTTGGAGTTTTTCTTTTCACCTTCTGGAAAATTTCAGAGATTCTCTTTTGGCAAGAGTTCGCGGTCCGCTTTAACTTCATTGCGGTCGACTACTTAGTTTATACGAGCGAAGTGGTTAAGAACATACGTGAGTCTTATAATATGCCGCTGATCTTTTTAGCGGTATTCTCTCTGGCGGCTGGGTTTTATTTCCTCTGGCGTAAGTGTGGCTTCACACAGCTTTGGTCGGAGGGAGTTGCGGACGATTCAACGCCACATTGGTGGACGCCACTAGTCATTGCTATTCCCGTTTTAATCATTCCGAGTTACAGTTATTTTGTTGGTAAACATGACCTTAAGAAGTCTTCCGACGCTGACTCGAGCTTGGGTGAACGTGTAGTCGCTGGCTTGCGTCACATGGGTGATATTCAGCCCAGCTTCGCCAATAGTTATGAAACCGAAATTGCGAAGAACGGTGAGTATTCTTTCTTAGCCGCTTTTTGGGCGAATCAATTAGAGTGGCGTCGCTTTTATCCTTCCCGCGAAAATGCACCGGCTGCATTGCGCGAGATTTTAACTGCAGGGAACAATGATAGCAAGAAAGCTGACATTACTCGGGAAATCAAAGCATCGGGTTCGACCCAAAAATATAATGTGATTCAGATAACTATCGAAAGTCTCAGCGCTGAATTTTTAAGTTGTTACGAAATTGCACCTTACGCTCCGCAAAAACTAACGCCTAACTTGGACCGTATTTCTCGGGAGTCCTTGTGGTTCCGACATTGCTACGCCGGTGGGACACGGACGGTACGTGGTATGGAGGCATTAACCTTGTCGATTCCGCCTATTCCTGGTCAGTCCGTATTACGTCGTCGGGGTTGTGAAAACCTCAGCACTTTGGGATCTGTTCTTAATCATCAGGGTTATGATTCCGCCTTTATTTACGGGGGTGATGGTTTCTTTGATAACATGAATTATTTCTTCTCTACCAACGGTTATCGCGTGGTAGATTTACCTCGTCAATTAGCAGCAGGTAAGAAAACCACTTTTGAAAACGCTTGGGGCGCTTGTGATGAAGATGCGTTTAATTGGTCACTCGACGAAGCTGATAAGTCATTCGCTGCGGGTAAGCCTTTTCATCATTTCATCATGACCACTTCAAATCACCGGCCATACACTTGGCCGAGTGGTAAGATTGATCCTAAATTACAAAATCGTGAGGGTGGGGTGGCGTACACAGATTTTGCTATCGGTGCCTTCCTTAAAGCCGCTGAGTCTAAACCTTGGTTCAAGAATACCGTGTTTGTTATTGTCGCTGACCATTGTGCATCGGTCGCTGGTAAACAGGAATTAGAAATCAAAAAATATGAAATCCCGCTTTTCATTTGGGCCCCTGGATTAGTGAAGCCTCAGGTGTTTGAGCCGATGATGAGCCAAATTGATACTGTCCCAACACTCTTAGGCTTAATGAATATTTCTTATGCTTCTCGATTCGTGGGCGCCGATGTTTTGAAGCCCGATTACCAGCCACGTGCTTTTATCAGTAACTATCAAAAGGTCGCCGTGCTTCGTCCTAATGGTCTATTGACGGTGCTCAAGCCAGTGCGCCAAGTTCAACAATATCAGGCTGATTTGGCTACGGGTAGCTTGCAGTTGATTGAAAAAGAAAAAATGGATTCTGCAGCCACAGATGAAGCCTTGCGCTATTATCAAGGCACCGATGAACTCTTTAATCATGGCGGATTACTCAACCCAGTCCACTAGTCTCAAACGACTGATCGCTCCGGTTATATTTTTAGCCGGTGTCGTCGTCTTTTTTGGTTTCCCTTTTACGAGCGGCGAAAAAGTTGATTTCTGGTTTCAGTCTTTTTTCTGGAACGGACAAAATTGGTTAATTCCCCACGATAATAGTGTGGGCAAGATTCTCGCTTATGACGGACCCAAGGCGCTGATCATTTTATTCGCCGTTTATTTATTAGTAATTATTTTATTACCT
>CANCLV010000029.1 GCA_947378905.1 Opitutia bacterium | reverse complement strand
GTCGAAGAATTTAATCCGCTCGGTGTTATCTCACTGAGCTCGGAAATGAATGCTGATTATGTTATGCAGCACATTCATCAACTTTCAGAAGTGGTTGGTGAAGCCTCGCGTTTACTTTCTCCTGCGGCACTGGGTGTTAATTTAATTCCCCGCGATATTGCCGGACAAATCAGCTTCGAGTCACAAAAAATTAAATTCGCTGTCGCGGCTTTATTATTAGCTCTCTCGCCGATACCCATTTTATTCACTCTTAATGCCGCGGTTGATTACAATAAGGAGCAGTTTAAGGTCATTAAAAAGAAATCAGATGAACTCACCAGTTATCAAAATACAATTAAGACAACGCGTGAAGATTCTCTGGCTGTTTTAGCGGTTAACCAGCAGTTGGAGTTTGTTGCATCCAACTCCCCTAATTGGCCAATCTTCCTCGCTGATTTACAATCGCGGGTGCTTACGGCAAAGAATACTTGGATCGAGGAATTGCGCGTACGTCGTGAGTCCGCCGTCGTCGCCACTGGCACCGAGCCTGATGCTTCTAAGGTCGCCACCAATGTCACCAAGATCACGATCACGACCCGAACCTTGTTGGAGAAAGTTCCGCCAGGAAAATCTTTTAAGGCTCAAGAATTTAAAGAACGTAAGGCTACTTTAATTGAAAGTCTTAAAAAGTCCCCCTTCGTTGCCGAGGTTCCTGAAGATGAAATTAAAGTAGATTTCACCAAGGAGGCCAACGTTCCACGCACCACACTCACTTTGGTGATTAAATCCGACAAAGCTCTTTAATTTCCATGGAAAATTTCAAAAAGAATAAAGGTTTTTACACTCTCATCATTGTTCTGATGATTGTCTTTATTGGCGGCGTGGTTCTTTGTTTTACTGCGAACGGAAGCCGTGCTGACGAAGAGAAGAAACTCGCGAACCAATTAGCTAATTATCGTCGGTTGTTAAAAGGTCAGGAAATTATTTCAGGTGTACCTCCGGTTTCTTTGACCACCACCAACGTCAATGCTTCGAAGCAGGACTATGAAGCCTTGGTTAAGCAGCGCGATGATCTTCGTCAGGCTATCTCAGCTGTATCCACTAACCGTTTTGTTGGTAAGGAAAACTTAGCGAGTTCAGATTTAGCTTCGTCGATTAAACAGAATGTAGATGAGTGGACAAAGCTCTCAGCGGATAAAGACATTCGCATGGTCCCTAACGAAAAATGTGAATTTGGTTTCCGTCGTTACATTCGCAATCCAGGTACATCTCCGAAGGGTGCGAACTTAGCGAAGGTTGATCAACAATTACAGATTATCGATTTTCTTTATAAGACTCTGGTCGACTCACGCCCCAATACACCGAACCGCAGCGCCATTTTATTACAGTCTATCGATCGCGAACCGATTGAAACTTATGAAGTGATTGCTGCAGGTAAACCCAATGCTGGTACATTTGGACCTGTTGAGGGTGCACGTGGAGAAAACGATGAATTTTTACCAACGCGCACATTCCGTAACCCTCCCTTGGTTGACGGACTTTCTTTCCGAGTCCGTTTCGTAGCAACCACTCCAACCCTGCGAACATACATCAACAAAATTAGAAATAGTGGACGTCCGGTGGTAATCACTTCGATTGAAATTAATAATCCGCAACCTGAGATTTTAAAAGTTTTAGGCACCACCGCCATTGCTAACTTGGGTGTCCCTGGTCAGCCGATTGCAGATCAAATAGATTTTACGGCAACTCCTGTTCTGGGTTCTTCAGCAACCCCAACGGCTCCCGCTAAGGAGGAGCGCAAAGTCGTCGTTCACCAAAATTTTTCAGAGATCACCTTACAAATCGATTATCTTTACGCTCCTGAAGATAAGCCTACCCCTGGAGCAGAGCCCAAAAAATAAAAAATATATATAATCTATGAATTTCAAAAAAGATTTATTGGCTCTATTCACAGCACTAGGAATTTTCATTTTATCATTCCTGGGCTACTGGGCACTGAGTGATGGTTTGCTCAGCATTAAGCCATTGGTTCCAGCGGATGAAGATCGTGAAAAAGCGATTCCTGAATTAAAACAAACCGCTGCAGGTGTTGAATATCCTGCGACCCCTAAACTGGCTTTAAATCCAGAAATTAAAGACTGGTTCACTCCTGAAGAAAATGATGACGGTTGGGATTACGATCTCTTCACCACCATTGATATCGCCTGGGACCCATCACAGGCCGAGTATGTACCGGCAAACAAGAAGGCTATACCCTTGCCACCTTTTGGAGTTTCACTGGTAAGCGTTGGTCACCCAACTTATCCCTACGTTTTGCGTTCCACCGTTGCTGGAAAGTCTGGCAAAGAAGAGGACAGGGAGTTCTCTATTGAGAATACCCTCACCAAAGAATGGTTCGAAAAATGTCGCTTAAAGCGTCCGTTAAACGATAAGACCCCCGTTTATCCCTTGGAATATAAGGTGGTTAAGCAAGCTGATGGCTTTCAACAAAAGATTCTGGTCCTCGAGGACAGACTCCTGGGTCGCAAGGTCACCATAAACGACGAAAAAGCCCTAGAGTTTGAAGATACAATCGATGTGGTTATCACGGCCACAGACGACCCCGCTAAATCATGGACTTTCCACAAGAAAGGTGACGATTTTAAATACGAAAAGGCCCATTACATTATCAAAGACATTGACTTAGTAAACAAGACCGTGACCGTTGAGAAGAAGTACATTCTCGACCCCAAAAAGGGTCAAAGATCCGACCAACAGGTTCTATCCCTACCTGCTCCCGTAGACCCCAAGTCTGCGACCCCTACTTCCAAAGAAAAAGATAAAACCAAACTTACTAAATAATTTACCTCTTTAAGCTCCGATGAAAACTATCACACGTAACACATTTGCTTGGGCCTTACTTGCCGCTGTCATTGCGGTCGGCTCTTTGATCGCTCAGGACAGCGATCCGATTAAGCAAAAGACACAAATTCTTTCTGAGGCACTTAAGGCCCGCGAAGAAGGCGACTTGAAAGTCGCTCGTGATCGCTATGAGGCATTACAAAAACTCGATCAAAATGACGAGGGTGCTAAAGAGGGCTTAGCTGCTGTTAATGCCGCTATCGCCGCCGCCGAAGCAACTAAGTCGGGCGCCCCCGTCGTGGCCGAACCTGTTGCCGTTAAATCTAGCGAGCCAACTAAAGAGTCCGCTAAACCGACCAACTTAATTACTTCGGTTGAAGTCACTCACCAGAATCTCTACCGCGAAGTTGAGTCCGCCATTGCTTTGGCTAAGGAAAAAGCTGACCAAGCAAATTATAAAGAGGCTTTAAGAATTCTCGACGGTGCTAACGGTGCACTCCCCAACAATCCATCAGCACAGCCTTTACGCGATGAAATCGCTCTTACTCGCCAGGATATTCTGGGTCGACGTGAGGCAGGCGACCAAGGCACCGACGCAATCGCTCGTGCCGAAATCGACCGTATTGCAAAATTAAACGATGTTAAAATCAGCGCTTCTACTGCTCTGGTTGTTGAAGCTGAAGGTTTAATTCGCGACGAAGATTATGATTCTGCGAAAGAAAAATTAGATAAGGCTAAACAAGGCCTACCTAATAACATCGCGACATCTAAACTCGCTGCCCGTATTAAGAATGACGTAGCCGCAATCTACTCTCGTCGCGCGTTAGCTGCCATTGAAGCACGCGAAATGACCAAGGCTGATGGTTACATCAAAGATTTCGAAAACCTTAAAGTTGATGAAGCTGCCGCTCGTGCGCTTCGTGAAGAATTCAATGACAAGAAGGCTGACCCTACTTATCGCAACATTGACGATCTCTCACCTGGTCTTCGTGCTAAAGATCAAAAGATTGATGAACTCTTGATTAAGGGTCGTGCTCGTTATCTCTACGGAGACTACACCGGTGCACTCGATGCTTATCGCGAAGTTCTCCAGTACCAGCCAAACAACTCGGAAGCTAAAGCTTTCCAAGTTCGCATCCGCCAATTCATTTCCGAAAATTCTGGTCAGTGGAATCGCGGTGTAACCAAGGGTAAACTTTTTGAGTTACTCGACGAAAGCTGGAAACTTCCTGAAGTTTATAACCGCGAAGTCGTGGGCACCTCGGGCAAGACTGATACCGATCCGACCATCGATAAACTCCGCTCAATCACTGTACCTGAGATCAATATCCGTGATATGCCGTTTGACCGCGCGATCACCCAACTCATCAATATTTCCCAGTCCTACGATAAGGAAAATAAAGGTGTGAACATGGTGGTCATCGACCCAGACCGTAAGAATCCTTCCGTCAACATGACTCTGCGTAATGTTTCCTTAGAGAAGGCCATCGATTTAATTACCAAACAGGTAAACTTCACCTACACCATCAATCAGGGCATTTTAGAAATCCGTCCTGACTCTGGTTCGAATGATTTAGAAACAGAATTCTTCCCATTGAGTTCTGCTGCTGAAACCAAGATGACCGGTCTCAACACTGGCGTATCTACTTCAACATCAGGCGGTGCTGCTAGTCCGTTCGGCGGAAGTGCAACCTCTGGTTCTGGCTCAGGCGATGTTAATCCTCGCAATGAAGGTATCAAAAACTTCTTAACTCGCTCCGGTGTGTCATTCGAAGTTCAAGGTGCTCAGCTCAATTACGACGGCACTACACTCATCGTTACGCAGAATCGTAAGAACCTCGAACGCATCCGTAACATTCTCCGTCGTTACTCCGACATCAAACAGGTTCACATCGAAGCTAAGTTCATCGAAGTTTCGGAATCCTCACTTAATGAGTTGAGCAGCAATCTGCGCTTATCGGACGCCAACGGTGTTCGCGCACAAACCAATCTCCGCTCAATCAACGATGTTTACGGAAGCACTTCAACATCGAGCAATGGACAGATTGTAAGCAGCGGTGGCACTCCTCTACCGATTCCTAATTTACCTCCTGCTTTCCCGACTGCAAATTACGGTGGCACCAGTCCAAATTTTGGTGGTCCAACCGCAGCCTCTAATTCCGGCTATGCAATGGGACAAATTGGAACAATTGGTTCATACGATCTCTCCATCTTCCTTAAAGCAATCGAACAAAACTCTGGTGCAGATTTAATGTCTGCCCCAAGCCTCACTGTTCTCGATGGTAAAACAGCGATTGTTAAAATTGCTCAGTTACTTCGCTATCCTCAGTCGTACGGCGACGTACAAGCTCAGGTTTCAGCCGCCTCCCAGACGGGTGGTGACGCTGTAGCGATTACCGCTGGTACACCTCAAGACTTCACCGTTCAAGACGTGGGTGTGACTTTAGAAGTTACTCCAACTGTCGGCGCCGATGACTCAATCGCTCTTAACCTTAAACCTAAGGTCGTTGAGTTCGAAGGCTTCGTTGAATATGGCGGAACCTCGATTGCTATCTCTGGTAATACCACCGTTTCTGTACCTTCTGGATTCTTCCAGCCTATCTTCACTACACGTGAAGTGACCACCGACGTTACCGTGTTCGACGGTGCTACGGTAGTTATCGGTGGATTAACTCGCGAAGAAGTTAAGACCGTAAACGACAAAGTCCCAGTCCTAGGTGATATTCCTCTCCTTGGTAACGCTTTCCGATCCAACAGTAAGTCGACCGTTAAACGTAACCTTACTGTATTCGTTACTGCTAACCTCGTTTCCCCAGGTGGTGCGACCCTTCGCAGTAACTACCCAGGAATGCGTGCGGGTTCGACCTTCTCCAACCCAGTCATTCTTTCCCCAGGTGGTGCTGTTTACCGCGAACCTATCGAGGTTAACAACACTCCTACTGCACCTACAACTCCAGCACCTGCTGCACAGTAGTAGATAAGTGAAGTAGGTTTAAATCGGGCCCACCTTCGCGGTGGGCCTGCTTTTTTCTCGAGGTGTTGCCGAGTTCGGAGAAACTAATCCCCATGCGCTGGCTGCTTGTAGATGGATTCAACTTGGTGTTTCGAAGTCACTTCGCGATGGAGAAATCCAATCTGCGTCGCCAGTCCGACCAATTTCCTACCGGTGCACTCCATGGCTGGATAAAATCTCTGCAGGATTTACGCGAAGGCCAAAAGCCCGATCGGTCAGTCGTGTTTTTTGATTTAGGCGGATCGGATCGACATCTCGCCGTTTTACCCGAGTACAAAGGTCAACGTGATGATACGCCTGAAGATATTATTTTACAGCTTCCTGAAATTAAAAAGCTCACCGCACTTTTGGGATTTGAGGTAATTGAAAAGCGGGGAGTCGAGGCCGATGATTTAATCGCTACCGCCGTACAAAAATTATCTGCCGAGGGGCACGAATGTATTATTGTCAGTGCTGATAAAGATTTTGGACAGTGTGTAGGCGGTAAGGTTACCCAACTAGCACCACCGCCTACCGCAAATCCAGCCATGGGCTGGAGACATTTAGATGCGTCAGGCGTGGAAGAAAAATTTGGAGTTCCTCCGAGTTTAATCGCCGACTACCTCGCGCTCATTGGTGACACCTCCGATAACATCCCTGGCTTAAAAGGTGTTGGACCTAAGACCGCAGTGAAGTGGTTAAAGCAGTATGGAGGATTAGAAGCGATTTTGGCGGCGGCTGATACTATTGAACCGGCACGATTTGCAGAACAGATAAAGACCGAAGCTGATCGCATTCGTAGTAATTTAAATTTGGTGAGATTCCAGACGCATTTTGAAGTGGAGTTAGGTAGTTCAGCTACAGAAGACACGGCCGCTGTTGCTGAGTTTCTTTTATCGATGGAAATGCATTCCACTTTACGAAAGTATCAGACTAAGCACGGACTCATGAGTCCAGAAGTAGAGAAGGCAGTTCCGCCGCCAAAACCAAAACCCTCCCAAGGGGAATTATTCTGACAAATAAAAAAGCCTGTCTCACGACAGGCTTTTTGTTGGAAGCAGAAAGGGTTTAGGCTTTCTTGGCTTTTGGTGCTTCAGGTTTAACTGCTTCGAACTTTGGGGCAATCGCTGCCGGTACAGAAGGTGTAGGCTTTGCAGTTTTAGCAGCCTCTCTCTTTTCTAGGTAACGCTTTAATTCTTCTTCTAAGAGTGCTACCCAGAGAATTCCGCCGAGGTTTTCGATCATAATATCGTTGGTGAAGATACCATAAGTCTTAAGCATTAATTCAGCATTAGTTTGGAGAGATTTAGTGACCTTCTCAATTTCGTCTTCAACACGCTTTTTAGCTTCAGTATCAACGGCGGTTTTTTCGGCCGCACGGAGTTGGATGAGGCTAGTTTGTTGCGCATGTACAATCTTTAGATTGCGCAAAAGAAGGGGGATTTGATCGCCTTCGATAGTGGATAAAATCAGTAATTTTTGATTTCCGCGGGCAACGATATCCGACTCTTTAAATTCAGGCCCCTTACGTAATTTATCGATTATCTCGTCAGTTACAGGGGAGAGGAGTCGGATTTTGGTTTCTTGTATGAAATGTGGACGGATAATCCAGTCATCGGTCTTAGTTTTGTATATTAATTCGAACTCGGTATCATTTTTTTTGTAGTTCTGCAGTTCGGTATCTTTTGCCTTAGTTAACGCTTCTTTTTCATTCGATGTGACGGCTTGCTCAATTCTTTGTGTGAGTTGCACAATTTTAGCGCTGTGATTGCGCATTATTTCAAGATCCCTTTGGAATCTTTGCATGGTCGCGGGTTCACTGATTTCCAGCCAGCGAATGAAAACTTTGTTTTCGTGGGTTAGTAGATTGGTGTCTACTTCGGTTGAGGGAGTCTGAACTTTTTTAGATTCAGTATCGGTGGCTTGAGTCATAATGTTTTTTGGGTAAAATTATTTTTTATCTGCTTTGACTTCAGGTTTGGCGTCTTTGCCATCAATCTTCTCTTGTAAGCTCTTTTGTTCGTCGTCGGATAGTAGAGTATACAGTTTGGCTTCCGCAGTTTGAATATTAAACTCGTTAGGAATTTCGTAGCCGCGTGACTTCTTAAATTCTTCGAGGCTCTTATTCACTTCCGTTTGAGTATTCTTAATGGCTTCCTCGATTTTCTTTTTCTCTTCAGCTTTAGTGTAGCGAGGTTGGGCTTCAATGAGTTGTTGGAGTCCGCGTTTGGCTTCTAATACGCGACGAACCTGAAGCTGGAATGACTCTACCTCAACAGCACCCTTAATGGTTTCTTTAAGGAGTAACCTTTTGCCATCGGCGCCGGCAATTATGCTGTCGGCCTTAAAGTCTTTGGCGGCAGCCAATTTAATATATTCCTCATTAGTTAGGATGGTGAGAACTTTAACGGAGGTTGGTACGACGATGTATTGGCGGGTAAGATCAAAGTTATAGGTCTTGGCCATGTTTTCATTGGTGGCCTGTAGTTTTTTAAATTTAGCATCCAACTCGCGGCCACGGGCTTCTTTTTCAGGCGTAGTTAACGCTAAATCAAAGAGTTGTTTTGTCACTGCCGTGTCTTTTTGTTCTGCCGTAATCGCCTGTGCGTCTCGTTCGAACGCGGCAAAATCATCGGCTGACTCAATGGTCTTCACTAACACGAATCTCTTCCCGTTGGTATCGAGTACTTCGACTTGAACGGTCTTGGGCGCTTCAGGTTTCGCGTCAGCTGGCTTACCGCTTTCGGCAGCATAACATGACAGGGAGAAAACCATTACACTGATCGGGAGTAATTTCATAAAGGGGTAAAATCGTGAAGGTTGAATTTATAATCCTGTAGTTCCACTTCTCCAGCCCAAAGAGGGTCAAATTGTTACGGATTGGTAGTTTTTAAGGCTTTTTCAAAAATTAACTCTAAATCAACTTTTTCGATCTCAATTTGTAGTGCCTCGTCGGCTAGGACAGCACGCACTTTTGGATGGTCTATAAAACCACTTAAGTCCTTGTTGTTCAACAACTCACGAACTTTTTTATCTTCGAGTGCCTGGTAGAGGGTGGGGTGGGCGGCGAGGGCTCTGACCTCGGGGGCATTAATAAGCCTCTTACGGGCCTCAGGATTACCCATAAGCTGCCTTAATTGGCGAATGAGGTGACTTTGCTTATCCGGCAGAGGTGACCACGTTTTAAGCCAGGATGTTATGGGCGTATCGGCTAAGTCGTTACGGGTTTGGACTACCCAACTTTGTTCCGCTGCCTCGGGACCGCCGACCAACTCCTGAAGGGAGGCCCAAGTCGTGATGATTAGGACTAAAAGGCTAAAATATAGGAGCCCCGTCCAGCACCCAACCATCGACCCTAAGATCGGACTCTCGGCCTCGTCCATGCCTTCTGGTCTCTTCCCCATCCACCAACTAATTCCGTAAACTAAAATTCCAGTCGCACAGGACACAAGAGCTACGCCAGTGGCTCCACGGAGAAGCCAGGGGTAACTCGTTCCATGAAAAAGATTATGCCCACACTCGCGACCCAGCAGCCACCCGACAACGATTCCTATCGTGAGGGCGAAGGGGCCAGCAAGCTGTCGCAATGGTCCACGTTTGTATCCACGCCACGCTCCTCTGGCCATGAGGATGATTAACATGAAGACAGCCAACGCAGTTATCCATGATACATCAAGTGGGGGTGTTTTAACCATCGTTTCGTTTTTCTAAAATTTCTCGAATGGCAGACTCTTGTTTTTCAATACTTTCGGCAAGATGGAATTGGACGAGTGCGCGGTGGAGATTATGTCCAGGTTGGCGAATTTTAAAATACACATCACCTCGCAAATGATCAGTCAGAAATCTGATGCCCAGTTCTAAAGTAATAGAGTGTAGAGCTGTCCAAAGATACTGTATTTCCTGGGTGTTAAGTAGACTTTTAGCCTTGGATTTATACCCATCAAAAAACGCAGAGAGTAAATTTAAGTCCAGGCCGACGGACTGTAAATTGATAGGGTCTTCCCCTGCCGGATTGCAGAGTGAACGTATGGCATCAGCAATATCATTAAGGATTAAACCTGGTTGAACGGTATCACAATCGATCAGGCAGATGCCCAGGCCAGTCGCTTCATGAATCATGACATTGCCTGCCTTGGGGTCACCGTGGGTCACGGATAACTTTAATTTTCCCTTTTGCAGTGCGTTTTCTAATTCAAAAATCCCCTGCTTTCTTTGAGCAATAAAGTTCAGGGCTTTTTGTGTAGTGGGAGAGGTGTTAATCGACATCTCAGCACTCGGACTTTTCACCGCATGCTCAAGTTCGGAAAGTGCATGTGAAGCGATGTGAAAATTCGGAAGAGAGTAGTTTAATTTCTGATAAGGCAGGGTGCTCACCATGTGATGGAAGTGTCCCAGTGCTGCCCCTACTTCATAGGCATGCTCTAGACTTTGCACTGATTCAAAAACCGCTCCTGCTTCAATAAATTTTAAACCACGCCAAAGGTCCCCGTTCTCATCGATTATATAATCTTCTCCGCTTTTCGTTTTTATAATTTGTGTAAATTCCCAAGGGCGATCGGACTCCTCGATTTCATCATTAATGACATGAACGCAATGATCCGAAAGCACGCGGAGATTTTGCATAATAATTTCTGGCTGCGGAAAAATACTTTTCCGAATGCGCTGAATGATGATACAGAAATTGCCAATGTCGGCTTTGAATACTCCTAAAAATGTATCATTAATATTACCGCTACCCACAGCGCGAATAGACAATAATCGCCCAGGAACTTCAAATTGGGTAGCAATTAGGTCAGCACGCATGAGCGATAGGGCACATTTAGGTCGATTTTTTACAAGAAGCGAGGGGATTTCCTCACTGCCGAGGCTTGATTTTAATTTCCTTACTCCCATCTTCAACATTTCTCCGCACCGCCACCTTAGCTCAGCTGGTAGAGCATCTCATTCGTAATGAGAATGTCGCCGGTTCAAATCCGGCAGGTGGCTCCAGTGCAGAGAAAATTTCGTAGCTCATTTGCTAATCTCACTAAAACCTTAAACATTAAACTATGACTCGTCGACCCAAGTCACCCTTATCCAGCCGTGAGCTTTCACGTCGCTATGATAAGAATTTTAAGGCCGATGATGCCTATCGTGCAACCTTGCCCGATATGCAAAATAAAGACGCCTCACAGATTCAAGGCGCGAATGTCCCTATTCAACACGTAGGTATCTCCGGTTTTCGTTTACCGATGGTCGTTGTGTCTCGCGACGGCAAACCTTTGCCTCTGGAGTGCACCATCACTGGGACCGTTTCCCTCGCTGCTGATCGCAAGGGAATTAATATGTCGCGCATTATGCGCACCTTCTATGAATTTAAGGACCGCGTACTTTCACACGAATTATTAGAAGAGATTTTAATTCGTTATAAGAAAGATTTAGACTGCAGTCGTGCGCGAATTCTCGTCGAACTGCGTTATCCTATTTTACAAAAGTCACTCCGCTCTGGACTTGAAGGCTGGCAGTATTACCGCGCGGTGATGGAAGGAACGATTGATGATCTCGACCGCGTCCGCCGTTATATTCATCTAGATTTTGTTTATTCATCGGCTTGTCCCTGTTCAGCCGAATTAACCGAGCACGCACGTGAAGAACGTGACGTTTACGGGATTCCTCATTCTCAGCGTTCCAAAGCTCGTGTGGTTGCGGAGGTTTCTCCATCCAAGAGTTTATTTATCGAAGATATGCAAGAGCTCTGTCTCGCCGCGATTCACACCGAGACCCAAGTCATGGTGAAGCGTGAGGATGAACAGGCTTTCGCTGAACTTAACGGCGCTTACTCAAAGTTTGTTGAAGACGCTGCTCGTGTGATCTACGAACAATTTGACCGTGATTTACGGGTCCGCGACTTCGTCATCGCTTGTTCCCATTTAGAGTCACTGCACTCCCATGATGCTGTTTCGGTAATTAATAAGGGGATGCCCAGCGGACTTTCCGCTGATTTCAGTCAATTTAGAGATTTGATTTGTTAATTTTCTGACGGCTTGCCCAATCTCTGGCAGCCGCCTAGGTTTGTCGGAATGAGGGGGTAGCTCAGTTGGATTAGAGCAGCAGCCTTCTAAGCTGCGGGTCGCGGGTTCGAGTCCCGCCCTCCTCACCACTTTTTCAGACGACATCCAACTGCGTAGGTTGGGCTTGTCGACTTCATCGCATTTTCTCATTAATGAATCATGCAAATTCACGTCGCCCGCGATTCTTCATCGCTCGGAGTATTTTCCGTTGAGGAGGTAGTGTCGGGCTTAAAGAGCGGTAGATTTTTGATGACCGATCTCGCCTGGCGCGAAGGGATGTCTACCTGGGTAATGCTCGCTCAGTGGAGTGAATTTT
>CANCLV010000028.1 GCA_947378905.1 Opitutia bacterium | reverse complement strand
GTGCGTTCGCCTACATTGACGAAAGATTGAGCGCCACCGACGACATTCAGCGCTTCGAGTCCCGAAAGTCTTAACGCGGGTGTGCTGATTGGCGCAACGCGAGGAGGATATTTTTCAACGCGACGTTTAATCGCAGCGATGTGTGCAGGTGTGGTGCCACAACATCCGCCGACAATGTTAACGAGACCATCACGAGCAAAAGTTTCTAAGATGGCTGCGGTATCCTCTGGGCCTTCAGGAAATCCGGTAGGAGAAAGAGGATTAGGTAATCCTGCATTAGGATAGCAGGAGACGTAAATTTCTGACTTACGCGAAAGTTCGTCGATGTGTGGGCGCATCTGTTCGCCGCCGAGCGCGCAGTTCATACCGATGCTGATAGGATGAGCATGACGAACAGAATTCCAGAATGCTTCGGTGGTCTGACCAGTGAGTGTGCGTCCTGAAGCATCCGTGATCGTCCCTGAAATCATCAAGGGTAGGCGATAACCACGAGCTTCGAAGGCTTCATCGATAGCAAAGAGTGCGGCTTTTAAAACGAGTGTATCAAAAACGGTTTCACAAAGTAAGAGATCGGCACCCGCATCGATTAACGCATCAACCTGTTCGCGATAGGCATCTTTTAATTCAACGAAAGTGATATCACGTTTACCAGGGTCGTTTACATCGCGGGACATCGACAAAGTTTTATTTGTTGGTCCAATCGCACCTGCGACGAAGCATAGTCGACCCGGCGACTTCGCTTTAATTTCATCGCACGCTTGTTTGGCGATTTTTACGGCCGCGGTATTTAAATCACGAACCAAGTGACCCATCTTGTAGTCTTCCATCGCAATGGAAGTGCCGTTGAAAGTATTCGTTTCTAAAATATCGGCTCCCGCTTCAAGGTAGGCACGATGAATTGATAAAATAGCATCGGGTTTAGTTAAAACGAGTAGGTCGTTATTACCTTTCAGTTCGCCCGGGTGATTCGCAAAAAGTTTTCCGCGATAATCTTCTTCGGTGAGTTTTAATTGCTGAATCATTGTCCCCATCGCACCGTCCAAGAAGACAATACGTTGACGCAGGAGTCCTACCAGGCTTTCGCCGGTTTTTGTATAAGGTAGGAGCTTAAATGACATTGGTTTTACCGTGAGATTATCTTGGCGAGGGTCAAGGCACAGACGGTGAGTCTTGTGTCATGCTGGTAAATCGGGCTTTTTGCACTTCGGCAAATCTTGCGAGCGATATAAAACGATACGTTTTCCTTCAAATTTCTCATCATTCCAGAGCAACGGACGGAGTTCGAAACTAAAAAAAGGATTAATTCCTGAATTGGCTTTTTCCACAGCTGGGTCGCCGCCTTGCCAATAGAGAATACCATTAGGCAAAGAGTGTTTCACGCCGTGAATAATCAGTTGTTTAGTTTGATGTACGAAAGTGCGGAGATCGGCAACGGCACGGCCAGTAATGAAGTCGTGATCATGGCTCAATGTTTCAGCGCGAGCCACAATCGGCTGAACATTTTTAAGATTCAGACGTTTTACGATATCTTCCACCACGAGTATTTTTTTGCCCACGGAGTCTACCAAGGTGAATTCAGCGTTCGGATAAAGAACGGCTAAGATTAATCCGGGAAAACCACCGCCGGTACCGACATCAATAATCTTAGCACCGGGTTGGAGTTTTAAGAATTTAACTGCCGCAATACAGGGCGCGTAGTGATGTCGCTCAAGGTTTTCGATGTCTTTACGTGATACTAAATTAATCTTTTCATTCCATTCGCGATGCAGTGCCGCCATTTCGGTTAACTTTGCCCACTGCGCCTCATTAAGCTCTGGAAAAATTGAGTGTAAGTTTTGCATTTAATCTAAAGTGACAATGAGCCACACCTCCGACTTGGCAAGGAAAGGCATTTCAGGCTTCACATACTTACTTTATTAAAGCAGTTTTATCCCATGTTTCACCATCTCGTCTTTTTCTATCTGCGCAAAGATCTCACCCCCGCTGAGCGAACTCAGTTTGAAACAAAATTAAGAGGTCTGGATAAAATTAAATCTATCTCTTCCTGTTATATCGGTCGCCCTACGGTGTCCGACCGTCCGATTGTCGATAGCTCGTACGACTTCGCCGAAATGTTTATTTTCAAAAGTAAGGCCGAACACGACGCCTACCAGGTCGACCCCATCCACGCAGATTTCGTCCAATCCTGTAAGCCCTTTTGGACCGCAGTTAAGATTTACGACTTCGAGTAAATTTATAAGTAACTTATAATCAGTTACTTATATTAAAAACTCATTGTTAACCTTGATAGACTTAAGGCTTAACAATGAGCAGTTTAGGGCTTAATAAATGGGGGTGTCCTCCGTCTCACCAGCAGCCAGTCGCTCGACCGATGCTATTGATTTAGCGGATAGAAAACACGCCTGGCATCCTTTCACGCAAATGAAGGAGTATCAGGCTAATCCGAGACTACATTTGGTCCGGGGCGAGGGTTCTTGGTTAATCGACAGTGAAGGTCGTCGCTACTTAGACGGTAATGCTTCGGTGTGGACCAATGTTCACGGACACAACGATCCTGATTTAAATGCCGCACTGGAGAAACAGCTTCATCAATTAGCACACGTTACTTTATTAGGATTAAATCATCCCGTCGCCACCGAACTTGCTGAAGAATTAGCCGGACTAACTAACGGATTACTGCCGCGATGTTTTTTCACAGACAACGGAAGTAACGCGGTTGAGGTAGCACTTAAACTTTCATTCCAGTACTGGCAATTAGCAGGTCGCACCGAAAAACGCGGAGTGATTTCGATGTCTGGTGCCTATCATGGCGATACTTTTGGGACAATGTCGGTGGGTGATAACCGCACTTTTCATAAACGTTTCACGCCTTGGCTTTTTTCTTCTCAGATGTTTGCGGCGCCTCTTCATGAGGAATGTGCAGGTAAAATTAAGTTCTCAGACGCTACAAAATCACTTCAAGAATTAGAATTAATTTTAAAATCACAAGCCACTCAGACTGCTTCGCTTATTCTTGAACCTCGTGTACAGGGCGCTGCAGGAATGCATCAACAGCCCGCTGGATTTATCAAAGCTGTCGCGCAACTTTGTAAGCAATACGATGTGCATTTAATTCTCGACGAGGTTTTCACTGGCTTTGGCCGATTGGGAACACTGACAGCGTCTGCCGAAGAGGGTGTGACTCCAGATTTTCTTTGTTTGGCTAAGGGATTAGCTGCCGGATATCTCCCATTGGCTGCTACACTCACTTCCGAGAAAATCTTTGAGGCATTTCAGGGTGAATTCTCCGAAGGCCGCACTTTTTTCCACGGACATACTTTTTCAGGAAATCCCTTAGGCTGTGCCGTTGCCTTGGCCTCACTGAAAAAACTTCGCCCCATGATTTCTTCAGGTCAAATCGCTGAGCGTGCACAACAGTTAGGAGAAGAGATTCAAAAGAATTTTTCTGATCACCCCAATATCGCAAGCTATCGTCAGTACGGATTAACTGGTGCAGTCGAATTCAAGCCCGCCCATGGGAAAAATTGGTCTGTTGATTTGCGTGTTGGATATAAAATCGCTTTAGCTGCACGTCGCCACGGACTGATTATCCGCCCGCTGGGAGACTCTATTTTATTTGTGCCACCCATTTCTATTAAATCATCTGAAGTCACTCATCTCGTGCAATCAGTACGACGGGCGATGGATGATGTGATTCCTAATCTTTAATATTATTATGACTAACCTAACTCAAGCTCGTGCCCTCTATGATTTGTCTCTCAATACCTTGATTTTCAAGGCTCAGGAGGCACATCAAGCCAACCAAGATCCTGCCGGCGTGCAGCTCTGCACGCTCAAGTCGATCAAGACAGGTGCCTGCCCGGAGGACTGTGCGTACTGTCCACAGTCGGTTCACCACAACACTTTCGTTGAGGCTGAATCACTCATGGAAACGGAAACCATCCTCGCTGATGCGCGTCGTGCGAAGTCAGGCGGCGCTTCACGTTTTTGTATGGGTGCAGCTTGGCGCAGAGTGGCGGATGGAAAACAATTTGATAGCGTGCTGAAAACGGTTTCAGGTGTAAAAGAATTGGGTCTCGAAGTTTGTTGTACACTCGGAATGTTGTCCGAACCTCAAGCGGTTCGTCTCAAGCAAGCTGGTTGCGATGTTTATAATCACAATCTCGATACATCGCGCGAGCATTACGCAAAAATAATTACCACCAGAACCTATGATGACCGTCTGCAGACTTTATCCAATGTTCGCAAAGCAGGTTTAGAAGTTTGCTCGGGTGGAATTATTGGAATGGGGGAGACCGTTGACGATCGTCTTAAGATGCTCGTTGAACTCGCTAATATGGATCCACAGCCCGACTCCGTTCCAATCAATGCGCTCGTCGCCGTAGAGGGTACTCCTTTAGCCGGTAGAAAATTCGTGGATTCGATTGAGTTTGTACGCACTATTGCAGTCGCCCGGATTTTAATGCCCAAGGCGATGGTTCGACTCTCGGCGGGTCGTGCAAATATGAATCCTGAAACTCAGGCTCTCTGTTATTTGGCCGGTGCGAATTCTATTTTCCTCGGAGAAAAACTTCTTACCACGGGTAATCCTGACATCGAAGAAGATATGAATTTGATGAAGCGTTTGGGCCTACATCCATTACATCCAGATGAAGCTCGTCGCGTTCACCGTGGCGAAATTAGTCCTGCTCAGGCCCAAGCCGCAGGTTGGCCCAATCCTGAAGAATTAATTAATACCGCACCCGACGCCGAATCCTCGGAAGGCTGTGGTTGCTCGCATAATCACTAGTCGTGGCTGTCATTTTTATCACAGGCAGTGATACCGGCATTGGTAAAACTAATGTCGCAGGTTTGTTGGCGCGTGAATTATCCGCGTTAGGCGACACTCAGGTAATTAAGCCCGTGGAGTCGGGATCAAAAGCTGGAAGACCTGCTGACGCGCCTCAAGCTGCGGGAGATTGGGCAGAGCCTATTACACTTTTTTCTTTTGGACAAGCCCAAGCACCGCTTGTGGCCGCCGCCCAATCTGGAAAAAAAGTATCCCTACAGAGCATCATAAAGGCTTATCAGGCCGTTCCATCTGCTGATCATCAAATTATCGAAGGAGCTGGTGGTTTAGCTGTGCCAATCGACCCACTGGGTCTGGATTGGACTGACTTCGCTCAAGCTATCAAGCCCGATGCGGTCATCATCGTAGTCGAAGATCGGCTCGGTGCGATTAATCAGGCGCGACTCGCTGTAGCCTATTTAAAAAGAAAATATAACGGTCGAATCGGTGTTTGGTTAAATACCGTAGGTCGAACCCTTTCACCAGAAACGGCGCAAGCAAATCGACTAGGAATTAAACAGTCCAAAATTTTGATAGCGGGTGAGTCAGCTTACCAAAATAAGAAAGTTATTTTTAATCCAGAATTCTGGTCATGAATCCCAAGTTGCGTCAACGGATGGAAAAAATCCTCGCTCAGCGCGATGCCGATGGGCTTTTGCGTACTTTGAAGGTTCGATCCGCAACAGATACACGAGTTAATTTGGCTGATAATGATTACCTGAATTTAAGTCATGATAGTGAGGTCATTGCGGCGGCTACTTCGGCTTTAAACAAGTGGGGAGCTTCGTCATCTGCATCACCTTTAGTCACAGGCTACACCGAATTACATCAAGACTTAGAAAAAACTTTAGCCCAATGGCATGGCTATCCTCATGCACTTATTTTAAATACTGGATTTTCAGCTAACACCGCTGTGTTGGGTGGCTTGCCAAAAAAAGGGGATGTCGTTTTGGCCGATAAGTTAATTCATGCAAGTATGCTGGAAGGAATTTTATCTTCGGCGGCAACGCTTCGTCGTTTTCCGCATAATGATTTAGATGTTTTAGAATCTCTTTTAGAGGAAACTAAAGAGAGTGAGGGGGTGGTGTTTGTTGTGACCGAAAGTGTCTATTCAATGGATGGTGACTGTCCTGACTTATCAAGGATTTCGAAACTGAAAGAGCGTTATCATTTTTGTTGGGTATTAGATGAAGCTCATGCCACAGGTTGGCACGGATTAACAGGCTCGGGTATGCAGGAAGAGCAGGGCGTGCGAGCGTCCGCTGATATTGTTGTGGGCACCTTGGGTAAGGCACTCGGTGCGCAAGGGGCCTATGTCTTATGTCATGATGTTCTTATCAAAAACATAATCATCAATTTTGCCGCCGAATTTATTTATTCAACTTATCTTAGTCCGGCCTCTGCGGCTGCAGCATTAGCGGCTATTACATGTACTAAAAATTTAACATCAGAGCGAACTCGATTACATCAACTGTCTCAAGATTGGCGTAAGGCCCTTCAAGTAGCTGGATTTGCGGTGCCCGATTTTCATTCACCCATTATACCTTTAATCATTGGTGACGTGCTCAAGACGCAACACTTTGCAGAAGCCTTAAGATCTGCTGGATTTATAGTTTCAGTGATTCGTCCGCCCACGGTGCCTGTGAACACTGCACGTATCAGAATTTCTTTACGTAGGGGACTAGACTCTGGTCACCTCGAGAAATTTATTTCTGTATTGAAAGGAGTTGCCCAGTGAAAATTGGTTGGATCGGCGGATGGGGAATTTCGCTCGAGGAGATGCGACCTTTGGCAGTGAGTCATGCACCCGATGCTGAGCACTTAATTTATCCACCAGTGATGGGTGCAGCGGAAAACCTAGTGGGTTGCGACATGGTGATTGGTTGGTCCTTAGGTGCTCATTTAATTTTGGAAGCAGCTTCTCGTGGCGTTAAGTTGCCGGCTAAAGCTTTGCTCGTCGCTCCATTCACTTCGTTTTGTATAGAGCATGGAAAGTGTGGAAAAGTCAGTGAGACGCAGGTGCGTTGGTTGAGTCGTTTAGTTAAAACAGATTTACCTAATGCCTTGGCCGATTTCCGAAATCGGGCGGGGATACCCCCTTCGAATATTTCTGAGCCGCCGTATGAATCTGAAAATCTTTTAAAAGGTTTAGAAATTTTATCTCAACCCGCAGGAATCTCACTGATTAGTTTTTGTCGGCAAGGATTACCGAGTGGCTGGGAGGCGTATGTGGGGTCGGATGACTTATTGTTAAATTCTGATGGGGTTTGCCAATCTATCACGGGCTGCCAAATTGTAGATGGCTTAGGACATAACCTCGGCGATTTTTTTGCCGACACCACCCCATAACTCATGCGCTTTAACGAAAATGCACATACTTACGAACAGTACGCTGCTCCTCAGCGTCGTTTCGCTGAAGCCTTAGCTGCCTTTGCTCCATTTCCACGCGGTACAGAAATTACTGAGTTAGGTGCTGGTACAGGATTTTTAACTAATGCTCTCTTAGTTCAGGGAGCTTCTGTTGAGGCTACGGATAACTCATCTTCGATGGTGGAAATGGGTCGGAAAAATGCGCCGCTAGCTGACTGGAAGGTACGCGACGCTTTTAACCAAATACCGAAAGCAAAAGCTTTAGCATCATCAGGCTTGTTACACTGGGCACCTGATCCTGCTGCGGTCTTACGTTATTGGCATGATGCTCTACCAAGTAAGGGCCGATTACTTTTGGGTGTGCCCTGTGATCCGTGTTTATTTGAACTTCGCGATTTGATGGGCGAAGGGCCAGTGCATTGGCGTGATGAAGATCAGTGGATTAAGTTACTGGAGCGTGCTCAATTTGATGTACGCGCTCACGGTGTCTTGGAGTCGCAAGAAATTTATCCTTCATCGATTGATTTATTTAGGGCGCTGCATGGCAGTGGCGTCACAGGCTCACCTCGTATATCAGCTGGTACATTAAAGTCTCTGATTAAAGATTACGACCGCCTGCATCCTAAGTCTGGCGGCGTAGTGGCCACCTGGGCATGGTTGTTGGTTGATGCCGTTGCCGTCTAATTAAAATCAAATTCCGGATGTGAGTCGGGCGGTGGATCTTCGCCCGCTAAGATTCCACGAATAAACAAATCACGATGTTCGGGGCAGGGGCCGTATTTTCTGAGTGCATCGACATGTTCAGGGGTGCCATAGCCTTTATGTGTGGCAAAGCCATACTCCGGATATTTTTCCTCCATCTTAATCAATAATTTATCCCGTTCTACTTTCGCCACTATCGATGCCAGAGCAATGGCCAGACTTTTTCCGTCACCTTGTTTTACAGATTCATGTGCCCAAGTGAAAGGGCGTAGGGGGAGTCCGTCCACGAGCACTAAAAAGTTCTTCTCATCGCGCCATCCGAATAATTCGCCTTCCGTTCCAGCAGCTGGAAAAAGAGGGGCGAGGGCACCTTGTGCTAAATTCGTCATACATCGGCCCATGGCTATGCGTGTCGCTCCAAGAATATTGTGTGCAGAAATTTCCATGACCGATGCCTCTGCCCAAACAGCTTTTAATTTTCCTTCATCATGCATTTCAAAAATAATTTGATGCAGATCGCTTCGCTTTGAGGGCGAAAGCTTTTTGGAATCATTCGCGCCTTTGAGTCGACGAATCCACGTAGGCTCCCCGTAGAATCCTGCATCGAGTAAGACTGCTGCGGCGACTACGGGTCCACAAAGTGAACCTCGACCGGCCTCATCTAGACCTGCAATCCCTGGTCTTCCATTGCCTTTCTTGCGGTCGAATTTAGCCAGGGATGACACGACTTAATCTGCTTTCTTTCGACCTTTAAAAGGTTTTGGGGCTGGTGGTTCAAGACCGCGTGCTTCGTAGGCTGTTTTAAAATGGAGCTTAGCAAAGTTCACCAAAATAGCTGGGCCTAATCTTCCTACGAGTTCGATAGCTGCTTCTTTAGCTTCAGCGCCAGAACCTTTAGGTAATTTCACGCCTCCATCCGCAGAGAGACGATCCAGTTCACGTACAAACGTTGCACGGGCGATGATAGAGGCTGCTGCGACTACCGGATCAGATTCCGCTTTGGTGCGCATTCTTAAATCAAAAACTACTTTCTTCCGCTCTAACTCATTCTGTACAATCGGCTCTTCGGAAAACTGATCGAGTAAGCCCCACGTTGGACGGTGTCCGTGAATGAGCTCATAATCTTTCAATGCTTCTTCACAGGAAGTTGCATGCATCCATCCAAGCAAACGATTGAGATTCTTTCCAAAGCGAGAGTGTAATTCATTATACTTAGACATTCTCGCAAAAGTGGTTTTTACGGCTACACCTGGAGTTTCCCGAATTACTTTTTCAAGTTCGGCAATTTTCGAGTCGGTTAATTTTTTAGAATCTTTGATTCCGGCTTTGATCCACTGGCGTGTCATTTCACCCGTTGCGATAACACAGGCTGAGACTACTGGACCAAATAAGTCACCCTTGCCCGATTCATCGAGACCGGCGTGCTCTTCGAACCACTCAGGATTTAATTCCTCGTCGTAACCAAGCAGAGCCTGACCTGTCACCTCTGACTCCAAAGTGAATTTAACAAATTCTTCGGTACCTTTACCTGAGATAACGCATTTACCTGACTTATAATGAACCACGTTGCAGCTAGGTCCTTTGTAAGCAAATGCAGCATGCTCTACGACGGCCGATACCCAGCCTTTCTGAATTAAGATGGACTTAAGTTTTTCAGCTTGGGCGGCATCGAGTTTGAGGGTGTGCATTGACACCTTTTTCGGATTATCCTCGGAGTCCTGCTTTGTCTTTTTTGCCATTGCGATTAGTTTTACTGTACTTCGTATTTAAATCCAGCCCCTTCCCATGCCTTTGAGCGAAATTATTTCAGCCAGTGATGCCCCTAAGTTTCGTAAGGCCTTGTTACTGTGGTTTGTAAAGCACCAGAGGCCCATGCCTTGGCGGGAAAAAGTTTCTGCTTACAGGACCGTTGTGTCCGAGCTGATGTGCCAGCAAACACAAATCGCCACGGTTATCCCTTATTTCAATCGCTGGGTTAAAAAGTGGCCCGACTTCAAGGATTTAGCGCGTTCTAAGGAGTCAGAAGTTTTAGCCAATTGGGCGGGCTTGGGTTACTATAATAGAGCAAGAAATTTGAGGGCCTGCGCTATCGAGGTTTCCCAGTTAAAAGTTTTACCAAAGACGGCAGAAAATTGGCAGAAATTTAAAGGCATCGGGCCTTACACCGCTGCTGCTATTGCAAGTATTGCTTATCATGAGGCTGTGGCCGTCGTTGATGGAAATGTAGTGCGAGTTCTTGCTCGTTTAGCTGGAGTTAAAAAAGTTTTTAGCGATGGATCTACGGCAGTTAAATATTTCACGTCTTTAGCAAATCACTTAGTGGATACTCGCCAGCCGGGAAATTTTAATCAGGCGATGATGGAGCTGGGTGCCACTGTCTGTCGAAAATCGAGTCCCGCTTGTTCAATTTGCCCCGTGGCACCGTGGTGCCGAGCAAAGAGCGAAAACTCAGCTGAAAGTCTTCCGCGCTTTGCTCCAAAGAAACGTCAGCAAGCAGTCGTCCACCGCGCACTTATTTTTGATAAGAATAAATTATTATTACACCGAAACCCTGGCGACGCGAAACGGTTAGCGGGCATGGCGGAAATTCCCGAAACAGGTTTTTTAGATAATAAATTTAAATCTCAGAAGAGATGGATCCGTCGTCGTACAATTGGAAGCGTTACTTATGAGGAAAATATAAATTTAATTACTCTGGATAAAGTCGTTGGCGCAAAGATTAAGCAATACCGCTCACTGGAATGGATTGCACTTAAGAACCTAAAAAATGCAGCGATTACTGGCCCGCATTTACGTTGGATTGAGGAGTGGATTAATCTAAGCGATCGGACAGCGCACGGCAAATCGCCTTAAGCACGGCGACGCGGGCGTAGCGTTTGTCGTTTCCTGGAACAACTATCCATGGTGCGTGTGGAGTGTCAGTGCGCACAATCATATCTTCAGCCGCTCTTTGATTGTCGTCCCACTTCTTACGATTTCGATAATCTTCCTTGGTCATTTTATGACGTTTGTGTGGAGATTTTTCACGCTCATGGAAACGTCGAAGCTGTTCCTCTTTAGAAATATGAATCCAGAATTTGAGTACGATAGAGCCCACTTCGGCTTGGCGCGCTTCAAAGTCATTGATTTCACTGTAGGCGCGCGCCCATTCATCGGTGCGACAGAAACCTTCAACACGTTCAACGATCACCCGGCCATACCATGAGCGGTCAAAGATAGCCATGTGGCCGTAGGGCGGAATGCGCACCCAGAATCGCCATAAATAGTGTCGTGATTTTTCTTCAGGTGTAGGTGCAGGAATCGGGTGTACGTGGTAATGTGCTGCATCTAATTTAGAAGCAACCCGCCGAATGACGCCGCCTTTGCCAGCTGCATCCACGCCTTCGAGTACAACTAAGGTTGAAATTCCGCGTTTTGCTGCGAGACGGCTGAGTCGTCCTAGGCGCCACTGTAATTTAGTAATTTGCTGACTATAATCTTTTTTATCTAAAACAGGGTGAGCGGTTGCGCTCTCTAAGAGTCCACGTGGTCGATTGCTAGGTTTGCTGACTTTGGGAATTTTTCTACGAAGTCCGCTATTTAACTGATCAGCGATATATTTTCCGGCGATTAAATTACGTCGTTTAGTGTCAGAGCCGTTGATAATTTTCCAAGGGAGTCCTTTGCCGCAACTCGTAGTCCGTATTTTTTTTACCAATGAGTGATTTTTCTTTTTTCCGATAAGTAAGTCGCGAGCTGAAACAACCCAGCCTTCGGCATCGGTGTCTTCCGCTTCACGCAAACGCTTTTTCAGTGCCTTATCAGGTGTATCAATCCAGACTTTTGCGAGAGCGATACCATTGGCGACCATGGTATCTTCAAAATTTTTGATACTTTTTAAACGAGCACGAAGGTGGTCGCCCTTAAGTTCGCCATTAATGGCAGAAACCGCACTGCGCGTTGTCCAGTCGCCTACGACGATGGTAATGCGACCTTGGGCGGGTGCTAAATTCCAATAGGGCCACAGAAAAGGACGAAGCTTGTTTTCAGGGAGCGACGTATCGGGTGCACAAATTCGAACCAGACGCGAGTCGAGCCATTCCGTGAGTTGATTGGCTAATTCAGATGCCGCTAAGCGATCACCGCCGCCAATAACAATCACCGTACCCGCATGATGATTTACAATTCGTCTCTGGAGAGAAAGTAGGCGCAAGTGTAGCGCCGACTGAGCTTTTTCGATGAGACTTTTACTTTCCATAAAATTATTCGGCGATGTCTATTGGGTCACCAGCAGGCAATACCCCTTTACGCAACGAATCAAGTATGAGTTGTAACTCTTCTTTAAGTGTTAGATACGACGCTTTACTTACAGCTTTTTCTTGTAACTTAATCGCCTCATCTTTTCTACCTTGGAGCCAGCGTACTCGAGCCAAAGTGTCTAATTTATCAGCCTCTTCTTCCTTAGTTAGAGCGACCGCCTGAACGGCGCATTTTTCAGCTAAGGCTAAATTGATATTTTTACCAAAACGTGGATTAGTTAAAAGGTCCCAAGCGATTTCGTTTTGTACTTCCGCATTGTCGATGTGGTCCAAGGCAGATTTCTCGTACATCGCGTTGATCTTCGATGGATCACCGCGCCCAAGTGCGATAATCGACTCAACCGAGTCTTTAAGATTAGCCTGATCTCTTGGGCTGAGATTCAGTAAGGCTTCAGGCAGAATCTTTTCGGCCAAGTCCCAATCCTTTTTATTCAGTGCTACGCCTAATTTTTCTAAAGTTGAGTTATTGTCGTCT
>CANCLV010000027.1 GCA_947378905.1 Opitutia bacterium | reverse complement strand
CTGCTCGACTGACTCAGTTAAATCGCGACTCGTGAGCCCCTTGTGCACGTGTTCAAATCCGGCGAGAGCACAAAATTCATCGATGCGTGCTTTTACATCGTGACGGGTGGTTTCTTCGCGCTGACGAATAGAATCTAAATCAACTTGGTCTTTTACTTTTTCGTAAGCCGCAATCGCATTAGCAGGAATATCCAAGCCCAATTCTCTTTGCGCTTTCATGACCGCAATCCAGTACTCGCGTTCCAAAACAACTCTACCACGGGTCGACCAAATAGACTTCATCGCTGCCGAGGCGTAGCGATCAGCTAGAACGTTGGGAACGAAGTCGGTATCCATTTTCAAATGAGACGTATCATTTTTAACGGCGAACGGCAAGCGCTCTCAAGAATAGGGCACGCAGGGCGACCTCGTCGTCCCCTCCCGAGTTAGAAATATCGAAGCATTCGGTGCAGGCTAACTGTAAATCAATCAATTCACTTAAGGTATAATGGAAGGCAGCCGGGGCCACTTGGGTCGTTAAATACCAAGGGTTTTGCGAAAAAACATTAGCGGAGGATTTTGCGGCCGAACCAAAAGTTGCGCCATGTCGACCCGCCGCGACTTCAAATTGTGCCTTAGCTATCCCAGACGACGTCAGTTTAAAATCACCCGAATCGGCCAAGGAACGAATCTGGATAAGTAGACGAAGTCTATTATGCAAAGCTGCGATTAAGGGCCGACAGGAAGTTTCGTTGAAAAAATAGCGGTCTAAGGATTCTAAAGCCCAAGTTAAATCTCGAGCTGCAAAAGCTTCAATCGGTTCAAAAAATTCTCCTTCACCAAAAGGCGGCACAACGAAAAGTACATCACGAGCTTTTATGGTTCCGCCTGGCCCTACGTAAATGGCGAGTTTCTCTGCCTCGGTTAAAACCATGCGCGTGGATTGACCGACTCTACCCACCAAAACTTCAGGCACATCAGATTCAAATTTAACTCCGAGTTTCTTTAACAGAGCCGTCACCCTAGCGATTTGCATCACGGTTTGTTCGCCTTGGTTTTCCCAAGGCTTCGGTGCTGCAAAACTATGGACAATAAATTCGTTCGCGATTGATTTTAAAACTTGAAGATCCTTGCGGCGACCGTCCAAAGGTGCTGCGGAAATAATAATTGAAACCATCTCGTTGCTCTTGGCGACGAGATCGAGCATGTGGGCCAAAGATTCTTTGACCTCGGGCGATTCGGACTGCTTGGTACCAGCCATCCAATTTAAATTACGCAGCCAAACGACTTTCTTCCCGCCAAACATAGATAGCGTGGCTATCGCCTCGGAAAATTCCCGCTCAATGTACGGGGCGTCTTCTACCCGAGTGATTTGCGCCGAGATAATCTGTGTATCCGCATCACTCCCAGCCTTCTTGACGGCTTCGCGATAGAATTTAACTGCGTCTTCCTCGACGAGGAATTCGTCTTTACCGGAGATGACTGCAAGAAATTCGGGCACCCACTTAATTTCACTGGTCACCCACGAGAGGCAATAGCATTTCTAGTCAGGGAGATATTATGCCCCGCGAATATAGTCTTCGACACCATACTTAGTAATCTGGCGACGCATCCAATCCAGCGCAGTATTGACGGCACGGAGTTTAACCTGAGCGCGATCACCATGCATAAAAACTTTCTTTGACCAAACACCCGTGGGGCTCGCATAGCCGATGAAAACGGTCCCTACAGGATTATCTTCGGTACCACCACTGGGCCCCGCAAAGCCTGTTACCGACAAAGCATAGTCTGTTCCGAATTTTTCCGTAGCTGCGACGGCCATCGCTTCAGCACACTCAGCCGACACGGCACCATGTTGAGCAAGAAGACACTCCGAAATTCCTAAAATATTTATCTTAGCATCATTGCTATAACAAACAGCGGAACCTGCAAAAACTTTTGAAGCTCCAGGAATATCGGTAAACGAATCGGCTAATAATCCACCAGTACAAGATTCTGCTAAGGCAACTGTCTTCTCCATACTGCGTAACTGTTCGACTACAATGGTGGCCAAACAGGAGTGTCCCGTGCAAACAAAGTCATCACCCACAGCATCGCGAATAGACTTAGCCACTTCGCACAGTTTTTGAGAACAAGCACCGCTTGTTCCTGAAGTAATGCGTGCGTCTACAATGCCGGTATGTGTACCAAAAGTGAGATCCATGCCTTCGATAATTAAAGGGCGGACAATTTTCTCTAATGGCACAGCACCAATTCCAAAGGTGCGCACTTGCACATAAGCTTCGCCATCACAGGCACAACCAATCGAGCAAAGACGCGGGACGACTTCATTTTCATACATGGGATGAAGTTCTAAAATCGGACCAGGCAACATCACTAAGGTCGTACGTCCATCACGATAAAAAATTCCAGGAGCAGTACCACGAGGATTAGGCAAACTCTCTCCGCCTTCCAGAACCGTGCATTGACTTAAATCAGCGGGCGAAACTTTTCGTCCGATTTTTGAAAATAGTGTCTCGAGATTTTTCTCAGCGGCCTCCACGCGTTTCAATTTCAAACCTAAAACCTTAGCGATGGATCCACGAGTCTGGTCATCGGAAGTCGGACCCAGTCCACCCGTCGTCACAATTAAATCATATTTGCCCCAAGATTTTTTTATCTCTTCAGAAATTTCGTGAGCATCGTCACGCAAAACAACCGAGCGAGTAACGGGTAAACCGCGACGTGCTAATTGTTCACCCAGCCAAAGCAAATGGCCGTTTTCCCTCAAACCATCCAACAATTCGTTTCCAATATTGATAACGAGTACTTCGCGCTGACATTTATTATTGGAATCCATTTGCGGGTGACGGGGCAATAAGGTTACTAAAAGAGGCCTGCACAGAAATGCAAACCAACCCCGAAGAACTTTCTGCCAAAGCGAAGGCCCGTCGAGCCCCTCGCACCCCTGGGGTATACCTCATGAAAGATGCTGCAGGCTTAGTTATTTATGTAGGAAAAGCTAAGAATCTTAAAAAACGATTAGACTCTTATTTTGTGCCTCGAGCCCGACTCGCCCCGAAAGTGGCCGCGATGATGGATCGGGTCCGAGATCTCGAATGGCATGAGGTTCGAAGTGAAACCGAGGCCCTACTTTTAGAAGGAAAACTTATTAAGCGCTGGAGACCGAAGTGGAATATACTTTTCCGCGACGATAAACAGTTTCCGCAAATCCGCGTCGATATCACCGACCCGATTCCCCGATTCCGCATCGTGCGCATGCGCACCACCGAATCGTGCCGCTATTATGGCCCCTTTCCGCACCAACAAGCCGTCCGTCGGACTCTCACGGCCATGCGAAAAAAATTCGGTGTTATTTTAGCAGAGACAACTCCGGAACTACTGCCTGATGGACGCTGGAGATTATTTAATGACGCTCGGGCTGAAATTCAAAAGTTTCCCAATGAAGTTACTGTCGAAGAATACGGCGAACGTGTGCAACGTGCCTGCGAATTTTTAGAGGGCCAACTGGATGAATGGACTGAGCAAATTTCGGAAGACATGAAAAAGGCTTCAGCCGAACGTGACTATGAAACCGCTGCAAAATTACGTGACTTGCTCGATGCCTTAGAGCGGACAACCGAAAAATCTCGGAAGTTTCTGCGCGAGAATCCCCTGCCCCGCCGAGATGAAACTCATGCCCTCGATCAATTAAAAGACACTTTAGAATTAGAAGTTATACCCGCCACAATTGAGTGTTTTGATATTTCCCATATTTCGGGAACTCTCGCAGTCGCTTCGATGGTCAGATTTGTCGACGGGCGACCGGATAAAAATGGTTACCGAAGATTTAAAATAAAAACCTTTGAAGGGAATGATGACTTTCGCTCCATGCGCGAAGTGGTCGGTCGTCGCTACACCCGCCTCCATGAGGAGCATCGGGCCTTTCCAGCACTCATCATTATCGATGGCGGATTGGGACAAGTGGGAGCTGCGATGGCGGCCTTTAAAGAACACGAACTGAGCCCACCACCACTGATTGGTTTAGCAAAGCGTGAAGAGACAATTGTTTTTCCTGACGGACGAGAACTCAAATTACCTCGACATGATATTGGGTTAACTTTGCTTCAGCGAATTCGTGACGAAGCACACCGGTTCGCCAATGATTTTAATGCCGATTTACGCAGTCAAAAACTACGTGAATCCATTTTAGATGAAATGCCTGGCTTGGGCCCCAAACGTCGCGACGCCCTCTTAAAACATTTTGGTTCGATTCAAAAAATCCGCAAAGCAACGAGCGAAGAACTCACCGAAGTCGACGGGGTGAGCGAGCAAATCGCTGAGAAAATTATTTTGCACCTCGCCAGTCGGAAATAATTATTGAGCGAGACGTTCTTTAACTAATTGGGCGATACGCGAGGCACCTTGGGCATCGCCGAGTGAATCGACATTCTTTTTCCAGCGACGCCAAATTTTAAAATCATCAATAAACGCCGAAGCGACAGCGGATTTCATCGCTTCAGGTGTAAGCCCCAAGCATCCAGCTTCATGATCTACAATCAGGCGAGCGTTGCCGGATTCCTGCCCAGGAATCACTTGTGAAATAATCATCGGAACGCCAGCAGCTACACATTCATGAGTGGTTGCTCCGCCAGCTTTAGAAATCACAATATGACTGGAAAGCATCAGTTCCGTGATACGATCCGTCCAGCCCAAGACTTCAGCTCGACCAGCTACAGCGGCCTCAACGGCACCTTTAAATTCAGCGTCTTTTCCTACGGTCACGGTTAAATCGATTTCTAATTCAGAAAGCGCACGGGCCATTTGCACGGCATCTTTACGACCAGGATTTAACATCAGTAAAACACGCGGACGACCGCTGGGGTTGGCACTTGAGCGCGGAGCTAATTTTTCGCTCACTGGAAATCCGTATGCTAAAATTTTATCTTTTGCGACACCCTGTTTAATCATCACATCTGCGGTGGCTTGATTGGGCGTCACATAAACATCGGAGTAAGCGCGATGCCAGGCACGATTCACGGAAACGGAATCGGTCACTACGGTGATAATGTAAGGACGAGCCGGGTCGGTAAGTTTCCAACGGCGTTCGATTTGGTAGTTATAAAGTGGATAGGCCGAAATAATAATTCGTGGTTGAGTGCTATCTAATAACTCCATGAGGCGACGACGCACTGGGCCTAAAAATGGCAGACTTATTTCAACTAATGGGAGGTAATGTAAGGCTGCATACATACATCCCCAAAGTTTCGGGAAACGATTCGCCACCTGAATATAACTATCCCTTTGTTTATGGGCTTTTTCTTGTCCGTAGGCCTCTAAAAAAATATCGTGGAATTCTGCCTCTGCGCCGAGGGATTCTCGATTAATCGCAGCAACGACAGCACGGGCGGCTGCATTATGTCCTTCGCCAAAGCCCGCGGAAAGTACGGGGATAATTTTTTTCATGAATTATGAAACCGATTGAACCAACTGATTGGCTTTGTGCAATTCGTAAGCTTCGCGTTGGGCCGCGATTAATTTCATGAGCTGCGCACGATCAACGACTCGAATGGTTCCATCCATTTCTTCGACAATCGCTGTTAAGGACTCAACCCAATCACCAGAATTTAAATAGCGCACTTTACCCATCATACGATCTTCCGCTTTATGAATGTGTCCGCACATCACGCCATCACATCCACGGCGTTGGGCGAGCGTTTGAATATGTTCTTCGAAGCGTGAAATAAAACTCACCGCTTGCTTAACTTTACCCTTAATGGCCTGGGAAAGTGAGAAGTATTCTTTGCCACGCCAAGCTCTCCAGCGATTATAGAAGCGATTGATATTGAGCAGCATTTGGTAGCTAATATCGCCTAAAATCGCTAACCAACGCATCTTCGCAGTGACCGTGTCGAACACATCACCATGAATGCAGAGATATTTTTTACCATCCACCGCTTCATGAACATGTTCTTCTGCTAATTCAATCCGATCGAGGCTGATTGGGATGAGTCGACGAATAAAGTCATCGTGATTACCGCGTAGATAAATCATCTGAGTACCGTCCTTCTCGGCCATCTTCAAAAGTCGACGAACGACCGCCGTGTGAGCGGGACCCCAGTAATTGTTTCTTTGCAGCGACCAGAGATCGATAATGTCGCCATTCAAAATCATTTTTTGGCAGCGCACGCCGCGTAAAACTTCGAGCAACTCACGAGCTTGAGCGTCCTTGGTGCCCAAATGTAAATCCGACAGGATGATAGTCCTAAAATGAACTTTAGCACTCATCGGGCTTGGTGTGGACTCCATGTGCCAAACTATACCCTAAAATTGTGTCAAAACGGTGTCTTCCAAGCCCCACGATTGTTACGAAATGAAGTCTTTTCGTAACCTAAACGAAATAATTGCCATTTTAGCATTAAATCTATTTTCGGTACAAAATCTGGAAACGTTCTTTGGGTGCGGTATCGAACTTTTTGATGATGGCTTCGTACTCCGGCGCATCGTAGGCCAAAGCCGCCAATCTCAAAACGGGGAGCATATTACTTTCATCGATATCTTTGATCTGTTTATACGGCCAGTTGGCAGGTGGCTGATCAACGTACGGGACTAAAAAGTCTAAAGCTTTTCGCAATGAGTGCGAGTCTTTGTTATTTTTACGCCACAGGTCTACACCAGCGTGCTCACCCAAATTAGCTAATCTAAAAAAGGCATCTAAATTCATACACGAATAACTAAACGAAGCGGTTCGTGCTAACTCTTGAGGCTGTTTTCCATCGGGCTCAATTTGCACATTAATTCTCTTCGTGCGCGCCGCATCAATTATCTTTTTTGCTTCATCTTTTTTTCCTAATCCTAAAGCGATGTGGGCAGCCTGAACATCAAACCATGTACCGTGATTATTGGTGGCGGCGCGTTCCGCTTTGCCGTTCGGACTTTTCATGAGCCAGTCGTAATAAGACGTCATCCACTGCATGAGTGCCTTTTGATTAGCCTCCGTAAAATCACTACTATTCCCAATTAAATTAGCCGAATCAATGACCAAGCCCATACGACGCGCGTCTAAAACTCCTTCACCTCTGCCGTCGTTTCTACCAGCGATTGCTTGGGCAAAATTTAGATTTGGATTCATCATTGTGTCTAGATTGATGAACCAAACTTTAATTAACTTAGCGGCGTGATCGGCGTATTTTTTTTCGTGCGTAAAGTAGTAAGCCAAGGCCAACGTCTCAATCCGATCGATGGTTCTACCTAAACGAATATGATCCGTGTTTTCCTCGTTTTTTGATTCTGGATTCACCTTACCATCTTGGCGAATGTAAGGCAGTCCATTCGACTTCGAAGGATCGGGCCAAAAGTACGGAGCGATACTCATGTAGTCATGCTTACTGCCCGAAGGGGGCACCTTGGTTTTGTCCATCACTGACTCGGGAGCAGCCTTGAGACACTTATTGGCGTCGCTAATAATTTTATTAACCGCCGTTAACTCGGGCTCTCGCCCACCCTGATAACTACTTTTCGATTTAGCCAACGAGCCTGGGCGGGCCCCAAAATAATCGGTCGGCGACCCAGCCCACAGCGCTACCTGGCCCATTAAAAATAGGCAAAGAGTGAAAACCGGGGTAGTCCTCATATTTATATAACAAAATTGAAATGCTAATGTTTCAGCAAGAACCAAAGATAATGTGAAAAAATAGGCTAAAAGAATTTCAAATTTTTCACCCTTCACACTTGCACCCAAGGGGGGCACTTCTAACTTCGCAGTTTCCCATGGTTAAATCCGATTTTGGCTATAACAGTAAGATTGAAGGCGAAGTCATCGTGACCCGTGCCGATGCCGTCGTCAACTGGGTGCGTAGTCACTCCGTTTGGCCGATGCCCATGGGACTCGCTTGTTGCGCCATCGAACTCATGGCTGCGGGTGGATCCCGTTTTGATATTTCCCGTTTCGGCATGGAAGTCATGCGCTTCTCCCCTCGTCAGGCGGACTGCATGATTGTCTCCGGAACCGTCACTTACAAAATGGCAGAAGTCGTTCGTCGTATTTACGACCAAATGGCTGAACCTAAATGGGTCGTTGCGATGGGTGCGTGTGCTTCGTCGGGTGGCATGTATCGCTCCTACGCCACGCTGCAAGGCGTTGATAATATTGTTCCAGTAGACATTTATATTTCCGGATGTCCACCACGCCCTGAAGCGTTGCTCGACGGCATGATGCTCTTACAGGAAAAAATTCGTCAAGAAGGCGGATCGCTTAAACGCACATTCCGTGGACGTACCGTTGACACTAAAATCGTCAGCTAAATCCGATGGACGTTCTCGCACTTACACAAAAATTTCCGCAGACACAAAATTGTGCGGGGCAAGATATGACCACGTTTGCGGTCAACAGCGCAGAGCTAGCAGACATTGTTAAATATTTACGCGACGAACAGGGCTTTGATTTACTGGCCGATCTTTGCGGGATGGATTGGAAAGATCGCACCCCTAACCTCGGCGTTGTTATCCATTTACTCAACACCAAGAACCGTGAATACGTTCGTCTGCACGCAGCCTGCGTTGATGATTCCGTTCCCACCGTTTCTGCCATTCACCCAGGTGCTAATTGGCACGAGCGTGAAGCGTATGATATGTTTGGTATTAAATTTATCGGTCATCCAGATCCTCGCCGAATTTTAATGTGGGATGCTTATCCGTATCACCCACTCCGCAAAGATTTTCCCTTAGCAGGCATTGAAGTTCCCTTCCCTGCCGCCGACGTCGCCGCCGTCACCGGTCAAACGGTGGAACCTGCACCGATGATGGGTGGACCATTCGTTTCGAGCGGCGGTCACATGTCGGGCGCCGAACCTCAAGCCCTCGACCAATCGTGGAACGAGGAAAAACCAAAATCTTAATTTCGTGAAAACCACTAAAGAAATTTCTCTCGGCGATATCGCCGCACGCTCCGAAGAATTACGCGGAGAGAATATGACCCTCAACATGGGTCCTTCTCACCCCGCCACCCACGGCGTACTTCGTCTTTCACTCGAACTCGATGGCGATAAAGTAATCAAGTGCGATCCAGTGATTGGCTATCTGCACCGCGGTGATGAAAAAATTGCGGAGAACATGACTTATAATCAATTCGTTCCTTACACGGATCGATTGGATTATCTCGCTCCCCTCGCTAACAACGTCGCCTACGCAATCGCCGTTGAAAAATTAGCTGGATTAAAAATGCCTGAGCGCTGCGAAGCCATCCGCGTCGCCTGTTGCGAAATGGCGCGTATCTCTTCTCACCTTCTGGGCTTGGGTGTTTACGCGATGGATACCGGTGCATGGACCGTCTTCATGTACACTTTCAACGAGCGCGAAAAACTTTATACGCTCTTCGAAGAACTTACCGGTGCACGTTTCACTACTAGCTACACACGGATTGGTGGACTCACGCGCGACTTGCCCGAAGGCTGGTTGCAACGCGTCGAAACTTTCTGTGATGGCGTTTTAAAAACGATTGATGAGGTTGACCGCTTACTCACTCGCAACGGCATATTCCTTGAACGCACCGAAGGTGTCGCTCCCATTTCGAAAGAGCTCGCCCTCGCTTACGGTTTAACTGGACCCAACTTACGTGCCTCGGGCGTGGCTTTCGACTTACGCAAAGATAAGCCTTACTCTGGATACGAAAAATATGATTTTGATATTCCCGTCGGAACAAAGGGCGATTGCTTTGATCGTTATTTAGTTCGTATGGAAGAAGTGCGTCAGTCCGTACGCATTCTCCGCCAAGTTATTAAGACTATGCCTGGTGGTGCTTGGTATGCAGAAGACGCGAAGAAAATTTTCCTTCCACCTAAAGCTAAGACGATGACGAAGATGGAAGAGCTCATTCAGAATTTCATGTTGGTCACTGAAGGACCACAGATTCCTGCAGGCGAAGTTTACTTCGAAGCAGAAAATCCTAAAGGCTCACTCGGATTTTACATCGTCTCTAACGGCGGCGGCGTTCCTTATCGCTTAAGAATTCACGGACCTAGCTTCGTGAGCTTGAGCATTCTTCCAGCCATCGTGCCGGGTAATTTCTTAACTGATATTGCATCCATCCTCGGGTCACTCGACTTCGTAATGGGTGAATGTGATCGCTAATCATGTCGCTCAAACCTTCCACCCTTTCTCAGGCCGATACCATTATCGCCCAGTACCCGCAAAAACGTAGTGCGACCATGCCTCTCTTACACTTGGTGCAAGAGGATCGTGGCTTCATCACGCAAGAAGACATGGCGTGGGTTGCGGAAAAAGTCGGCGTCACTCCGATGCAAGTTTTAGAGGTCGTTACCTTCTACCCGATGTTCCGTCAGCAAGCCATCGGCCGTCGCCATGTTAAAGTATGTCGCACCCTTTCCTGTGCACTGCGCGGTTCTTATGCGTTGATGGAAAGTTTGGAAAAATCTTTAAACTGTCCGCGCGGTGAAACCTCAGCCGATGGTAATTTCACTTTAGAATTCGTTGAGTGTATTGCCGATTGTGGTTGTGGACCGGTTGTTCAAGTCGACCACGCCTTACACGAAAACGTCGCTCCCGAAAAAGCTTCGGAATTTTCTGAGCAAATTAAAAATAGTCTCAAAGATTCTAACTACGGAAAAAACCAACCTAAGCCCGGTACACCCGAGTGGAATGGATAAACCTTTAATCACTTTATAAAATGTCCGCTGTCGAACGCCCCCTCATTTACGCTAATCTGCGCAAGCCAGGTTACACCATAGACATCGATTGCTACATCAAACACGGCGGTTACGAAGCCCTCAAAAAGGCTGTCGCGATGAAGCCTGATGAAGTTTGCAAAGAAGTAGAAATTTCTGGTCTGCGTGGTCGCGGTGGTGCTGGTTTCCCAACCGGAATGAAGTGGAAATTCCTCGACCGCAAATCGGGCAAGCCCTGCTACCTCGTCGTTAATGCCGATGAATCTGAGCCAGGTACATTTAAAGACCGCCAAATTATTTATAAAGATCCGCACCAAATGCTCGAGGGTATTGCGATCACCGCTTGGGCCATTCAAGCCAAACAAACTTTCATTTATATCCGTGGTGAATTCCAACACGGTGCAAAAATTTTAGAGAACGCGATTGCTGAAGCGAAAGCCAAGGGATTTTTAGGGAATAATATTTTAGGCAGTGGCTACTCATGTGATGTCGTTGTCCATCGTGGCGGAGGTTGCTATGTTTGCGGTGAAGAAACTGGACTCATCGAATCACTCGAAGGCAAACGCGGTTATCCACGCATCAAACCTCCTTACTTCCCAGCAGTGCTTGGAGTTTATAACTGCCCAACGATTGTAAATAATGCTGAGACGATGGCTCAAGTGAAGCATGTGTTAGCTTTCGGTGGTGCTGAGTTTGCCAAAATTGGTATCCCTGGTGATAGCGGCACGCACATTTGGGGAGTGAGCGGACTCGTTAAACGTCCCGGACTTTACGAAATCGAAGCAGGTAAAGCGACCTTCGGACAACTGCTTTATGACTTCTGCGGTGGACCTCTCGACGGTCGAACATTCAAAGCGATTATTCCCGGTGGCTCTTCCACCAAAATTTTGAAATTCGGCGAACGCTTCAAAGGTAAACTCCCGAACGGACAAGAGTTTGATTGGGCACTCGAAGATATTCCTCTCGATTCAAATAGTATCGCTGCCTGTGGTACTGGGCTCGGTACCGGCGGAACTATTGTGATCGATGACTCCGTGGAAATGATTCAAGCACTCTCGAACCTTAATGCATTTTATGCCCATGAAACCTGCGGACAATGCACTCCTTGTCGCGAAGGCTCCTTGTGGTTAAGTCGTGTCTCGAAGCGCATTACCACGGGCGGCGGATTAGAATCCGACGTTCCCCTCTTACTTGATATCGCTAACCAGGTAGCTGGTCGCACCATCTGCGCACACGGTGAAGCAGTGGCGTGGCCCGTCCAATCCGCAGTTCCTAAATTTAAAGACGAATACCTTGACTCCATTAAGCGTCGTCAAAAAGGTGAATCTGTTCCCACACTCAAACTTATCTAATCATGGAATTCAAAAACGTTACCGCTGTTGCTAAAGCCAATGTCTACTTCGACGGCAAAGTAGTCTCTCACAGTATCCTCTTCGCGAGTGGTGAGAAAAAAACTCTCGGACTGATTTATCCCGGATCCTATCACTTCGGAACCGACAAAGCTGAAATCATGGAAATCACCGACGGAAGTTGCGTGGTGACGATTGATGGATCCAAAGAACAAAAGACCTATGCAGCGGGCACGAAATTTGATGTGCCTGCGAAATCAGGTTTCACCATCGCAGTCCCATCGGGTATTTGTCAGTATATCTGTAGTTTTATTGGATAAAGTGAGGGCACCCTCGGGTGCACGCTTGCTTTCTCAGTTAGGCTATTAGACCTTTACGCCATGTCCGAAACCTTTGGCAGTTCTCCTGTGCCTTTTGGCGCTCCCGCCAAAGAAAAGCCATGGGTACAGCTAAAGACTTTCACATCGAAGCCTAATATCTTTCGCTCGATGGTCGGAGATGTTTCTCCTGATGCTCGCCAAGGTGATATCGTCGCAGCTTACGATAAACAAGGATCGCCGATTGGATATGGTTTCTGGAATCCAGGTGCTCCGATTGCCTTACGTATTGTTAAGTCGACTCCGGGAAAACCCGATGAAACTTGGTTTGAAGGAGCGATCAAAAAAGCCGTCGCCCTACGAAAAGATATTTTAAAATTAGATGCGGATACCGATGCTTATCGCGTGGTTAATGGTGACGGAGATTTTCTTTC
>CANCLV010000026.1 GCA_947378905.1 Opitutia bacterium | reverse complement strand
CCTTTAAGAAAATTTGTGAGTGGAATTAATTTACGCGACCTCTGGATTGGATCCGAAGGCACACTGGGAATCATCACCAAGGCCACACTCAAACTGGTTAACAAACCTTTAGCCCGTCGAACCTTCTTAATTGCTTGTCGCACCGACGAGTTAGCGCTCGAAGCGGCAGCAGAACTCATGGGTTCAAGAATCAATCCATCTGTCTTTGAATTTTTAGATACACAAACCGTTGAGGCCGCGGAAAAACAACGTGGCAGTCGCGTATTCTCCACCGATGAACTCGGAGGCATTAAAGAAACCTGTTCAATTTTGTTAGTTGAAATCGATGGCCATCCGTCGGTTCTCGCCGATGACGCCGTAAAGGTTCGCCAGTGGATCAAAAAATTCGGCGTCGCTTCACGCGAAACGGATAACGAAATCGAAGCAGAAAAACTCTGGGATATTCGTCGTACCTGCTCGCAGGCGATGTATTCCTTAGGCAATGCTAAGTTAAACGAAGACATCGTGGTACCCTTTAAGAGCTACGTTGCTTTGATTAAATACACTCGAGAGGTACGCGATAAGATTGGCCTTCCTACTCCGACCTTTGGTCACGCTGCTGATGGAAACTTTCACGTGCATATCATGTACAATCGAGATAATCCTGAAGACTGTAAGAAAGCCGAAAAGTCCATCCATGAAGTCATGAAGAAAGTGGTCGAACTGGGCGGAGCTATCACGGGCGAGCATGGTATCGGTATCGCCAAATCACCTTTCCTCAGCCTCCAACATTCACCCGCAGAAATTTCTGCAATGAAAGCCGTGAAGAAAGCCTTGGACCCAAATAATATTTTAGCCCCTGGACAAATCTTCGAACCTCTTAATGTCTGGGAGCATCGTCCGGTAAAAGTCACTCTAGCCTGGGACAAACATTAAGATGTCATCCACTGTTGCCGTATTTGACTGGGATGGCGTCGTCATCGATTCTTCCATCGCGCATGAACGAGCGTGGCAGAGTTTAGCGAAGGAAGAAAATCTTCCGCTTGTCCCCAATCATTTTAAATTAGGATTCGGAAAATTAAATGAAGTCATCATTCCGAATATCTTGGGTTGGTCTAAAGACCCTCAAGAGATTCGCCGCCTGTCTGAAAAGAAAGAGGCCCACTATCGCGCCATCGCACGGACTGGACATATTCGACTACTCCCAGGGGTCAAAGAACTCACCAATGCCCTTAAATCATTGGGTATCCCCTGTGTGATTGGCACGTCCACCCATAAGGCTAATCTCGCACTTTCTTTCGAAATTTTTGGGTTAGCCGATCACTTTCAAGGAGCTGTATCAAGCGAGGATGTGACCCAAGGAAAACCCAATCCCGAAGTATTCCTCAAGGCTTGTGCAATCGGAGGCGGTGATCCTAAAAAATCTTTCGTCTTTGAAGATTCCTTTTCGGGAATTCAGGCAGGACTTGCCGGGGGCTTCACGACGATTGCCTTAGCAACAACGCATACCCGAGAAATTTTAATAGCACAGAACGCTCATCATATAGTTAATGACTTATCCGAGGTAAATCCTCAGTGGATCCTGCAAGGTAAAATTTTCTAAGTCAGCATGGAGTTTCGTTTAAAGTCTAACTATGTACCCGCAGGCGATCAACCAGGGGCGATTGATGCTTTAAATAAATCCATCGAAGCGGGAAATCTCCGTCAGACCTTACTTGGGGTCACAGGCTCCGGAAAAACATTTACGATGGCGAATATCATCGCCCGCCAACAACGTCCGGCGCTCATTATTTCACATAATAAAACTTTAGCGGCCCAACTTTATTCCGAGTTTAAAAACTTCTTTCCAGAAAACGCAGTCGAATATTTTGTTAGCTATTACGATTATTATCAGCCCGAAGCCTACGTTCCTTCGACCGATACATTTATCGAGAAAGACTCAGCTATTAATGAGGATATTGAACGACTACGCATCAGTGCGAGCAGTGCCCTACTTTCTCGACGCGATGTCATCGTGATTGCCTCCGTTTCTTGTATCTACGGACTGGGCTCACCTGAAGACTTCCTTTCCTTAATGATTCCCCTGCACAAGGGATTAGTCATTAAACGTGATGAGTTATTAAGTCGTCTGGTTAATAATCAATACTCACGCAATGATGCGATTTTAGAACGCTGTAATTTCCGAGCACGCGGAGAAACCATTGATATCTGGCCCGCGTACATGGAGTCAGCGATTCGCTTAGAGTTCTGGGGCGATACTTTAGAAAATATCCGTGAACTGGATGCGGTAACCTTAAAAGCAGGAAAGTCGTTGGACAAATTTGATCTCTACCCAGCGAATCAATATGTCACTTCAGCAGCTCGTGTAAAAACTGCAGCCGATGCTATTCGTAGTGAACTTGAAGAGCGTGTTGCTGCTTTCGAAAAGGCTAACCGACTCGTGGAAGCACAACGCATTCGGATGCGTGTTGAGCATGACCTCGAGATGCTACGTGAAACAGGATTCTGCTCTGGAATTGAAAACTACTCCATGCACATGTCGGGACGTAAACCTGGTGAACGTCCTCACTGCTTGCTCGATTTCTTTCCTGACGATAAGCTTGTTTTTATTGATGAAAGTCACGTTTCCGTTTCCCAAATCGGCGGGATGTATCACGGAGATCGAGCCCGCAAAGAGAAGCTCGTAGACTTCGGATTCCGTCTGCCCTCGGCGATGGAGAATCGCCCTCTGCGACCAGAAGAGTTTGATACTATTTCGGGTCAGACGATTTATGTTTCGGCAACGCCAGCCGCACATGAATATAAAGTTTCGAGTGTTATCGCTGAACAAGTCATCAGACCTACGGGCCTCCTTGATCCTATTATGGAAGTCAGACCCATCAAAGGTCAGGTCGAAGATATTATTGGTGAAGCCAAAGCCGTAGCGGCAAAAGGTTCACGTACGCTCGTAACCACTTTAACCAAACGAATGTCGGAAGACCTCTCGCAATTTATGCGTGAGAACGGACTCAAGGTTGAATATTTACACTCCGACATCGATGCCATTGAGCGCGTTGAAATATTGCGTCGCTTACGGGCTGGAAAATTTGACGTACTCGTAGGGGTTAATCTTCTGCGCGAAGGACTCGACCTTCCTGAAGTAGCACTCGTGGGTATTCTGGATGCGGACAAAGAAGGTTTTTTACGCAGTGAAACCAGCCTAATCCAAACATCGGGTCGAGCGGCACGACATCTGGAAGGTAAGGTCTTATTGTACGCAGACGTCATGACTAAGTCGCTCACGAAAGCCTTAACGATTTGTGGCGACCGTCGAAAGCGTCAGGCCGCCTACAATCTTAAACACGGAATTACTCCGAAGAGTACAGTTCGAGCTATTGAAGAAAGTCTGGTCGACGAAGAAGAGGAAATTTTAGAAGTTACTGAAGGCACGAGCGATCGTGATATTGCTCAAGTCTTGGCTGATCTTGAAACTGAGATGTTAGAAGCAGCGGACGAGTTACAATTTGAGAAGGCAGCACAGCTGAGAGATCAGATTGAAGCGCTACGCACGGGTAAGCCTGCTGCGGCAAAAAAACGTCCAAAGGGACGACGCTAATTTTCTAACTTAAACGACGGGATAGATCGGCGTCGGTCCACTCGATGTAGGTCTTATGTCCACGTGGATCGACACCGGGCTGAGAAGTTTGGAAAAGTCGATGCACCAACTGTAAAAGTTCGTGGTCAGATAACGCATCCCCTTTTTTCCGGGCTTTAATAACTGCCATACGAGCTAGGGCATCATAAGCCAAGGCTGGCTTACCGAAATCACCTTCGCGACGGGCCATTTCAGCCAATAAATCTCGGATGAATATTAAGGAGTCCTCTGGATTCAACCAGATCGGTAGCGCATTGATACGCCAAAAGTTTCGGCCGTATTCCTCAAAAGAAAATCCTGCTGCAGTGAGTAAATCATTTTTCTCTTTCAACACAGCGGCTGGTAATGGCTCGAGTTCGAGATTCAAAGGAATAAGCAGTGGCTGACTCAGCGGAGTCTGCTCCGAGAACTGTTTTAAAATATCTTCGTATAAAATTCTTTGGTGGGCGGCACCGATATCTAAAATAGCTAAACCCGTAGGAGTTTCAAAAACAGCACGCTCTTCACGCAGTCGTGATAAAAATTTCCAACCCAACTTAAGACTTTGAGAATTACTGGGCACGGCTACGGGCACTGGTGCGGATAAAGCCGTGGGAGTGTTTTGTACGCTACTTACTGCAGGTGTAGATGTAAGTGTGGGTGCCGTGGGTATGATTGTTTCAGCGGGCAATCCGTCGCCACCCTTAGATCGCAAGACTGAAAGAAGTGACTGAATAATAAATCCTCGCACGCTCGCTTCATCACGAAAACGCACTTCACGTTTGGCAGGATGCACATTCACATCAACCCATGCGGGGTTAATTTCGAGGAAGATAAAAGCCAAAGGATATCGACCTTTAGGGATGAGCGTATGATAGCTCTCCGTTGTCGCAAAAGCCATCGTACGGCTATCTACGGGGCGTCCATTCACTACGGTAACAAGGTCTTGGCGTGTACCGCGACTCACACCAGGTTTTCCAAGCAATCCGCTAATTCGCATACCTTTGACTTCAAATAAAGGCATGACGCTGACTTCTTCGGCTACTTGTTTGCCCCAAATAACTCTGACTCTCTCAAGCAAAGACACATGCCCCGGAGAACGAAAAATTTCACGACCATCTTCTTTTAATAAGAATCCGACTTCAGGATGAGCCACGGCATAGAGACGAACTAGGCGTACAATGTGAGCTGCTTCTGTTTCGTCTGACTTTAAAAATTTCAGTCGCGCTGGGACTGGATGAAACAAATTAGCCACTTCAATGCGTGTGCCTATAGGCATACCGTGGTCGCGTTGATGGATTACTTTACCGCCATTAATATAAATTTCTGTACCCGAGGCGGCTTCTGTTGATCGAGTTTGTAAAGTGAAACGTGAGACACTCGCGATGGACGGCAAAGCTTCGCCGCGAAATCCGAAAGTAGCGATTCTATCCAAATCAGATGCTAGACGAATTTTACTCGTGGCATGACGTTCGAGACTTAAGAGCGCGTCGGAAGGAGTCATCCCTGCCCCATCGTCTTCGATAATCACATAGGCCTTACCGCCACGGGAAAAATCTACCGTTACTCTTTTGGCTCCGGCGTCGAGAGAGTTTTCTAACAGTTCCTTAACTACCGCTGCGGGACGTTCGACGACTTCGCCGGCCGCGATTTGATTGGCGACCGTGGGAGTTAAAATCTGAATTTTAGACATCGGACAGAATCTCGAAAAATAAAGAATTACGCACAATTTAGCCGCGGGCAAGTCGAAGCCTGTGCAAGGACAGACTTGCACCTACCGACTCTTTGGCAAGGTTAGAGCCGTGTCTAATCGATTAGCCAAAGAGTCTTCACTCTACCTCCGTCAACACGCCGAGAATCCGGTTCACTGGTGGCCATGGTGTGCCGAAGCATTTGCAGAAGCAAAAAAACTCAATAAGCCCGTTTTAGTATCGGTCGGCTATTCTTCATGTCATTGGTGTCACGTCATGGCCCGTGAATCTTTCGAGCAGGCTTATACGGCAGAATTAATGAATAAGCACTTTGTCTGCATTAAAGTAGACCGCGAAGAAAAACCTGAAGTAGATAAGTTAATGATGGATGCGGTGCAGATGATTCAAGGTCAAGGTGGCTGGCCTTTGAATTGTTTTTGTTTACCCGACGGACGACCTTTCTTTGGCGGAACTTATTTTCCGCCCGAGGATCGGGGACACGGACAAGTACCTTGGCCGCAATTATTAATGCGTGTCGCAGATTTTTATCACAGTAACAAAAATGAATTGGCGGCGAATGCGGATGCCATTGCAAAAAATCTCATCCATTTGACGGTCGCACCTGACGCTAATGGCCTAGCCCCTACTCCACCCGATTTAGTCGAAGCGGCTCAACGCATTTGTGAGAATCACGATGACACCTATGGAGGATTTGGTGGTGCACCCAAATTTCCTACTCCTTCGGTTGTCGATTTTCTTTTAAGCATTCGCGCCACTCAAGCTGCTGACAACAATCGTGCCTTAGCGACGCGAATGGATGCAGTCATTACGGTAACCTTAGGTGTCATGGCTCGCGGTGGGCTGTATGATCAAATCGGAGGAGGGTTTCATCGTTACTGTGTGGACCGTGATTGGACAGTGCCGCATTTCGAAAAAATGCTGTATGACAATGCTCAGCTCATCGGTACCTATGCTGAAGCATGGTCACGTTATCGTGATCCACTTTATCAAGTCGTGGTTGAAGAAACCATTGAATGGTTAAATCGTGATATGTTAACTGAGAGTGGACTCTTTGCGGCTTCTCTCGATGCGGACACTAATCACTACGAAGGGACGACTTACATTTGGAAGCCCATTGAAATTGTCGAAGCCCTTGGGGAACAAGCTCTAGAGTTTGCCCAGGCCTACGGGATTACCGATCAGGGCAATTTTGAGGGATCAAATATTCCCAAACTAAGAGGAAGTTTTAAGGAACGGGAAAAGTTTAAGACTGCACGACAAAAACTATTAAACATTCGCCAACAAAGACCACAACCCTCGCGCGATGATAAAACACTACTAAGTTGGAATGCCCTAGTGATTAAAAACTTGGCTAAGGCGGGATGGATTTTTGGACGAAAAGACTGGGTCAAGCAGGCGGCGAGAATGGAAGAGTTTATCTGGAAAAACATGGCCGAAGAAAACCATGAGGGAATTAAATTATTCACTACACGGTACAAAGAAAAATCTAGCGGCGAAGGCATCATGACTAATTATGCAAGTTTAGCGGAAGCGGAACTTGCGTTGAGCGCGTATGCCGACTGGGCACTTGGCGTTAAGCACACCGATTACATTGCCCGGGCTGAGAAATTAATGAAGATGGTAGAAAATTCTTTCCGTGACCCCCATGCGGTTGGCTATTTCATGGTTTCTGAAAATCGCGAGGACCTTTCCGTCAGACAGAAAGACTGGTTTGATAATGCTGTGCCCGCGGGAAATTCCATCCTACTCCATGCCTACGCGCAGTTAGAAATTCTAACGGCAGAGCCTGCGAGCTCCAATCACTTCTATGATTTAAGTAAGGCTTATGGCGGACTGGTTAAAAATGTACCGCATGGAGTGGCCCACGCACTCGAGGCATTGACGCGACAAGCAACTGGCTGGGTTATCATAAAATATAAAGATATTCATAGCCTAGACCAGCTGCACGACGTCATTACTGGTCTGGATAAAGATAGTACACGAGCACGGGCCTATCGACCCCTCCACCTACGCCAGGATGACTCCGTCGCAGGATTCCAGATTTGTATTGGTAAAAACTGCCTAAACCCAACAAATTCTACTGAAATTGCTGGGGATTATATCTCGTAGACTCCTCTCTTGCCTCGTTTGCAAATTGTCTGGTTAATGTGCCACCCATGAATCAAAAGAATAAATATGATTATGGCTTCGACCCCAACGAGAAGCGTACGCGCAGTATTTTATTCGGCACTGTTTTCGTGGAGCAATTTGGCTATAGTCGAAAAGTTTACAGTTTAAATACGCAACGTATTCTAAGAATTTTACCGTTTTTTCTTTTTGGATTATGGCTGATGGCTTCCGAATTCATGTACTTCAGAGAGCGCTACATGTACGGAATTACCACAACCCGCCGGTCTGATATTTATTTATTTTACTCTGACACTGTTGTTGATTCAACGGTTAACTTTTTTCTTACACCAGAAGAAGTCGGCAAACGAAGTCGGCAAAAAATCATTGATTATAATCCTGAGAAAGACCACGGCAAAGTCGCCCACTTAAACCACAAGGGAGAATATTTCGTGAGTGTGGCTAAAGCTGCATTGGATCGAGGTGACTTCGCTGAATTTGCTAAATATATTGGTACCGGTGCCAGCCTGACCCCACGTAATGCCGAGGCTCAAAAACTCTGTGCTGACTTATACTTTGCTTTTGGTCGCTCGATGGACGCTTTCCAAATTCTCGAAAATTCCCTCGATTTTAGCATTAACGAACCAGAGATTTTCAGAAACTACCTAACTCGCTGCTTCATGCTGGACCAAGATACTCGAGTGATTAACTGCGCTAAGAAATATTTATCTAATAAAAATTTGAGTCCAGTAATACGTGAAGACCTAAAGCTCGCTGAAGCTCAAGCCAACTTCTTCCGCGGAAACTACACCGAGGCCTCAAAATTAATTCGCGACTACACGTTAGAGACAAACCCAGAAGGATTCTTGCTACGCTGCCAGTTAATGTACGAGTTAGGCGAAAAACCTGAGGCGATTAAATTACTCAATACCGCCATTAAAAACTATCCTGGTGTAATGAGACTTCTAGAAATTAAGGCGCGCTGGCTTAAGGACATGGGTAACTTTAAAGAGGCACGCGATTGCCTAGATCTAATTATTATCAGTAACCCCGAAAATTATAGTCCCTATATTCAGTCACTACACTTAATTCCCGGTCCTGAAAATGAAGCAAAACGGAACACCGAAATTGAAAAAATTATTAAAAAATACGGAAAGAGTGAGCAAGCCATGCTCGAACTCGCTCAATATGCGAATGATATTTATAACGCAAAAATTACCGGACGTTTACTGACACTCGCCGAACAAAATCGCTTTCCGAGTCGTACGAAATTTGCACTCACCCATGCCGAGTGTCTGATTAATGCCAATCGCGCTCATGATGCTATTTTACTGATTGATGAACTCATATCTCAGATTGACCGGGAACAGTGGCTAACGGACACCAAGATCGCGCTCGATGCTCTGAAATGTATTGCCTACTTTACCGACGATCAGCCTGAAATTGGTGTGATTAATTTAACACGCTTACTGGAAAATCGTCGCATTCCACCCCAACTCCTCATCGCGACGGGCAAAAAATTAATTCAGGCAAAACGATTCGTTGAAGCAAATAATATGCTTATTCAGGCCCACCTGATGAATGAGAATAATCAGCCCCTACTTTTACAAATTGTTAAACTGAAGATTGAGCACCAAGAAATTGCGAGCGACGTGGAAGTTTATATTCGTCGACTCATGGACACGCGACGACCACCACGCGAAGTCCTTATCTCGGCCTTAAATTGCGTTTCCTCTGACACCTATCTCTTCTCTAATAACCGCGAAAAGCTTCAGTTAGATATCGAGAAAATGATCAATCAGCAGTAAGACCTAACCTCGGTTTACTAAGTCCAAATTCTTAAACATCCCGAGACACTCACCACTAGGCAGCCAGAGTCCGCGGGTGGAAACACGAGTCAGCAAACTTTCAATTTCTGACTTAGACAATAATAGCCCAACTGTGGTCAAGGCTTCGGCCTCTAATGCAGTGTTCGCCACAGCCCGAATGGCGTCCTGACCTAGTTTTATTGGCTGACCCGACAAAGGATTCACCAAGCATGACTGAATCGTCTTATTGGGCTTACTAGTCAGCGCAGTGCGACATAATTTAAGTTCAAGTGTATGGCCCAGACCCATGCGCCATCCAGTGGCCTCCCCTGGAGGATCCAACGCTAGAACCACATTACCACCCGCACCTAAAAGAGATCGGTGTATACCCCAACTACTCTCTAACATTTCTGACATACGATCGCACGCGTATCCATGAATAATCCCACTAAAGTCTATAATGCCTCCGCATTGTTTACGGGTGAGTTCGTTACCGTCTAATAAAAATTTTCCCGTCTTATAATCCTGAAAAGTTTTTTCCCAAACGGCATCATCTGGATTAAATTCATCAGTTCCACGGTCTGCCCAATAGCGAAAGAGAGCTCCAGCGGTCACGTCAAAAACTCCAGCTGTTTCCTTTTTAAAAGTTTCTGAGAATTTCCATAAAGTGCAGAAATCATCGCTCACCGAAATCATCTCACCCTCGGGCAATTGATTAATCAGTGAGAGTGTTCCATTTGAATTGCTGCTGCTTAACTCTGAATCCAAGCGATCAAGGGTATAAAAGACTGATTCTGCAGCACGCTCAGCAAAAGCAAAATCCTCATCGGCAATACGAATCCAAAATCGTGTACCGAGTGCCTGATGGCTAAAATTATGTATCACACCTGAATCACTCATCACGACCGCTATGCCTTAAAGAATTTTTCGAGGGTAGTTTTTACCTCTAATGGCACTAATGCTGCAGCCATAGGCCCTTGCCCTTCACGCCAAGCATAGACCGTCGTTAATGCACCATTAGCCACATCCCTTTCTCCAACCTTGGCCTTAAAATTCCAGATAATTTTCTTATCTCCCAACTCACGCGGCGATAATTCAATCACCACCAAGTCTTCACGATAAATAGGGGCGAGATAATCGCACTCCACACGCACCCGAGGAAAACCCGTTAACTTATTTCCGTCGGATTTTAAAAAAGGTAATTTAAGTTGGCGGAACAAAGCCTCCTCGGTGGCTTCAACCCAGAAAAAGATCGTCGAGAAATGGATAATGCCAGCGGCATCGGTATCCGAAAAATTCGCACGGTACTCTGCCTTAAATATCGCCATGACTTTATCCAAACCATCTTCAGCCTGGGTGCAACCGCCAAGCCTAATTGGGCCGATGGCCTGACTTCAGCCAGCTTACCGATACTGAATTACCCCCAGAAGCCTCAACGCAGGCCTTTAAAAGACCCTGTGGAGGCTGTTGAATGGAGAATAGATAGAGTTTAGGACCCTGACCTGTAATTCCCTTTTTAAAGGTTTCTATCCACCTGCCCTGCCACGATTTAACCGGCATCACAGTTCCAACCTTATGATAATTACTGTCCGAGTAAATAAGTGAAGGTGCACCCTTATTACCCTCTTCGTAAATTCTCACACCATCTTGAAAGTCAGAAAACACGACGAGCGCATCATAGTCTTCGCCTAATAAGCGATCAATCCAAGCACCCAACGAACCCTTTTCGCAAGCGGTACGAATGCGACTCAAAAGCTGGCGACCTTCTGAAGTTAATTCTGAATCAATGGTTTGCGTGGGCGCTTCGGTTAAGCGTGGTGCGTCGCCATGAAACGTTTTTCCGTAAACTATATTATTTTCCAGACTGACGACTCGAGCTCCATCAAATCGAAACACATCCGCATCGGGAAATTGATTTTTAATTTCTTGAGTCACTTGAGATAAGTAGGGCCGCATGGATCCTGAACAATCTAGGTAGACCGCAATTCGTTGTGCACGGATAGAAGCACCCATGACAAATTTGCCGACCAAGGTCCGTGAGTCACCCATTCCACTTCCAAATGACATTCCCTGACCTTGGCCAATGCCCTCACGTCCCATCCCCTTCTCCATACTAAAACTAGAGCTCATCATATCGGAAACTCCGGTCAACTCAGGTAAAACAATAGACGAAGAAGTTGAATTTACAGAAATGCGAGTCGCCCCCTGAAATTTTCTTGGTGGATTTTTGATCGCATACGCTTGAGTTGTGCTCGTCGGCTTTGCCGAACCACTGGCCGTAACAAATAAAACAGGGTCTTGATGCGGCTTCACGGCGACGGGCGAAACCATGACAATCCAACAAGCTAGGCCTAATAAAATTCCATGCACGAAGAGCGAAGTAACAAAACCCTTCCAGGTCTTGTGCGACTTTCGCTGACGAACGGTGGCATGCGACATGCATCACCATTCAACTACACACAGCCGTTCGACAAGATTAGCGTACTAGGCACAATGACCTAATAGCTTCTTACTATCGACTCGTGTTGGCAGGCGTACTTACCGAACTCTTTTTTATTTCTGTAGGCTCATCGTCAGTAACCGCTGGAGGATTTCCACCCGTTCTTAACCACTCCACCATTTTACTTTGGCCACCTGAAGCTTTTACACATTTCTCAAAAATTGCCTGCGGCTCTGTCTCTGTTGAAAATAAATAGAGGCGTGGTCCTTTTCCTGTATTGGCGTCGCCAAATACTTTTAGCCATTCCTTTTCCCAACCCTTTTCTTGATCGGTACGATCATCGGTTGGGTGTTTTGCTCTCACGCCATCGGCATAAACGGTTTCAAATTTATCGCTACCATAGTAGTATTTGGCACCTTTTTCCTTTTCACGATATTGAGTTACACCGTCTTGGAAATCCGAGAAAATAATCAAAGCGTCGTATTCTCTCTGATTCTTCATAATATCAATCCAAGCACCTACGCAACCGGTCTGGAAACTCTTATCGTACTCTCTGAAAATACTTTTACCTTTGGTGGTTAATTTTTCGATATCGGTATTTTTCGCACCGCCTTTAGTTTTATCACTGTAGGTGCCCTTATATTTACTGCCACCCATCACTACGTTACCAATCGTGTTGGTCCAAATTCCACTGTACATAAAGACATCGGCATCGGGGAACTGTTTACGAATTTCACTCTCAACCCGGTCTAAATATCGAGCCATGGATTTTGAAGAATCCATAAACACAGCCACTTTCGTAGCTTGGATTTTGGCGCCCATCACTGGCTTAAATTTTCCGATCATATTTTTACCATTACCGACGCCGATACCTTGACCTGAGCCAATTCCGCCGCCGGAACCTCCACCAAAGCCCTTAGAAGAACCACCCATCGTAGCACCTGAGACCATCGATGAAGTGGACACATTAGGAATGTCGGGTAAAGAAATCGTGGAGTTTGGATTTTTTGAAGTAAGACGTGGCGTGCTCTTCGCCAACGACTTCATATTTTTCTGCTGTAATGTATGCTGATAAATTTTTGCGCGATCGCCGTCGTTACCGCCACCCGCACCCGTCGCAAATTGGGTTGGCTCGTGCTTAGTGGAGTCAGTCCAAGTCGATATCACCCAAAACACGGCGACGATGACTAAGAAAAAGTGGATCATTAACGAAACCATCAATCCGCCACCACCGAGGCGCGCCCAGAATCCCTGCTTACGACGAATCGTTACTTGTTCGCCCTG
>CANCLV010000025.1 GCA_947378905.1 Opitutia bacterium | reverse complement strand
AACTCACCCTGCTGTTGAGCCAGTTGTTCAACACTCATTCCCGAAGGTAAATTAAATCGAACAATATAATCTCCGCCCTGACCGACGGCAATCACCACGGCATGATGTCCATTAATCGTAAAGCCCGCCGCATCCGAGGCACGTTTTCCAGGACGCAACATACAATGCCATTCAAGGGGTTGAGCCGTGGGACGAAGTAAAAGGCATTCTACCTTTCCACCTGTGGGACGGACGCCAAAAAGACGGGCTTTTAAAACCCGCACACTATTTCTAAGGAAAGTCGTTGAGGATGGGATTAAATCTGGGAGCTCACGAAAAGTGTGATGTGATATTTTTTTGGTCGCACGATTTACCACGAGCAATCGCGACTCATCACGCCGCTCAGAGGGAACAGCTGCAATCCGCTCAGGAGGGAGATCGAAGTCCAACTCCTGCAACGTAATCATTATTTAGTTTTCGGAGGAGTAATGAGCAACTGACCGTCGATTGCCTTTAAGGGCATAAACTCAACACCAGGAGGAGCCTTACGTAATTCCTCTTCGATTGCAGAAAGTTTTGCATCCATATCATCAATGCGAGCAACGAAAACAGCTTCAGGAGTCGAAGGAGTCTGACACGCACCATACTCGCGCATCGTGTGGTGACTGAGTAATACGTGTTCAACGCGTTCACGCAACGAGACTTCAAGTTGGACCTTAGCTGAATGCTCTCTGACAATAAAAGCTCCTAGGACCAAGTGACCGTGTAAATTTCCAGCACGGGTAAAACCAGCGCGTGGCATACCAGGCTCGAGCTTGGTGTATTCCTGAATTTTACCTACATCATGGAGAATGATACTCGAGACCGCCAAAGAGTGATCCACCTTAGGGTAAAGAGGCAGCAAGGCCTCTGCACAGCGTGCCATACGTAATGTATGCTCAAGTAGGCCGTGACGGTAGGCATGGTGCATGCCCGTGGCGGCGACTGAGTCGTAGAAGCGCTCGCCATGCTCTTCTAAAATCGACTCCACTAAAGCACGTAAGGGCGCGTGGGGAATTCGTTTGATAATAGCGCCGAGTTCTTCGCGCATTTTATTGGGATCTTGTTGAGACACGGGAGTAAGGCGACCCATGATGGCGGGGTCAGATTTTTCGGCATCAGTAAGAGCAATAAGTACGTCGACACGAAATTCTGGACGTCCGGAAAATTCACCCACCACTCCGCCCACTCGCACGGGCGTACCAGGCTTTAGTGAAGTGAGTACCGACTTCAGCGGTGAATCAGACCAGAGGCGCACTTTTATTTCATCCGAAGCATCACCTAAAACAAATTCATGATAAGTCGTACCGTTCTTAGCCGACTTGGTATTAATATCCCCAAGCCCACAAATAGCCAAAAAGCGATTACCGGTAGGGATTGCTTTGCATTCTCTTAATGATTGGGGCGATTCAGCCATGCACGCAAGGTGAGTAAAATGGGCGAGGGAGCAAATAATAATAATCTAAAAGTTGAGCTAATCGGTTAAATTATCGAATTGGACCCTTGATTGAACGAGGTTGTCTTCAGTTATGTCGCATGTAATATCATAAACGAATGAAGCGGTATCTATTAATTGGCGTGGGCATATCCGTTGTAGCGCTCGCCGTATTATGGATCAATTATGACCGCGGTTTAAATAAACTAAAAAGCGGAACGGTGGTTCAGGAAAAATCTCCGCGACCTATTAAAGGGCTGATCCAAGAACCGGAAAAAACCGTCTCAAACGAATCAGCGATAAAAGAGACGATTAAGCAACTTAGTCAAAATGGCCTACCCTCTTTAACGAATCAACAGATTCAAGGTTATCTTACCTCCAACGATCGCGATGCTACCTGCCTCATTGTGGGAAGTCGTTTAAGTAAAAACCCCGAACTACTCCGCGAAGCAGTAGCTCGATTTGGCGAAAACCCTGTCGTACAATTAGAAATGGCACTACGGGGGCCAACACAGGAAGAAAGACAATTGGCACTACAAACATTTAAACAACACGACCCACAAAACCCGCTTTGCGACTACCTCGATTCTCTTTCGGCATTCGAACGGGGCGACTTCTCCAAAGCAGCGGGCGGATTAATCCAATCACTCGATAGCGGCACACTACAGGATTATTCGCTGGTTTTAGCTTCGGGAACCGAGGCGGCTTATTTATCAGCAGGTTACAATAGCACCGAAGCACAACTCTACGCACTCTTTGATTCCGCACAACGCAACCAAGACACAACTGGCAAGATGGGTGCGGTGGCTGATAAATTAGGCGAACTACGTGACCAATATATTAAGAATAATGATATGGATGCTGCCGAGCCTACGGTGGCTATAGGGCTAGACATTGGACAAAAAATCCAGTCTCAAGAAAATCCAAGTTTCTTGAGCAGCTTAGTCGGTATCGATATCGAAGCAAAAATCTTAAACCAACTCGATCCCTTAACGCCGATTAATTCCATGGGTCAAACTGCAGAAGCGCGTTTAAATGAATTAAATCAGCAGAAAAATCTCTTACAAAGTTTAGTGCAAAAGGCCCAAGACCTACCGATCAGTAAAATGTCCGACGAGCAAATGAAGGATTATACGCAAAGATTGCGCAATCAAGGTGAGGTCAATGCAACCCAGTGGTGGATAGACCAAAATAAATAGGTTTCTAATAAACCCATATTAAAAACGGTGTTTGTCTTGGTAGCCAAACTCTCTAGTATTTCTATATGAGAATGGACAAAGAGCTTCAGGAAAAATTAAAAGTGTGGGATTGGTCAGTTCTCGTCGTGTCCGTTATCTCCTTGGTTCTCATTATTTGGGAAACTTTCGTCACCCTGCCCCACGATACCTTAAATCGATTTATTTTAATCGATCGCTATGCATGCACGATTTTCATGATCGACGTCCTAGTCCGCTGGCGACGCATGGACTGGAGTCGAAAATACTGGAAATGGGGCTGGCTCGACGTCCTTGCAAGTATTCCACTCGATGGAGCTTTCCGCGCACTGCAAGCGATTCGTATTTATCGCTTCGTCCGACTCGCCCGAATTATTTATAAATTCAAAGGCGTAACATCGGGCACAACACTAAACGAAAAAATTCTGGCGATGCCGGGAATTGCCCTCGTGATGATTCTTTTTAGCACGACACTCATTGTTGAGGTAGAACGCCAATCGCCCAATGCTCTTATCAAAAGCGGGGGCGACGCTATCTGGTGGGCACTATCCACGGTCACCACTGTTGGCTATGGCGATATATACCCTGTGACCGTAGAGGGCAGATTTGTGGCTGCTGGCTTAATGATAGTAGGGGTTGCGCTATTCGGTTCCATCTCTGCATTCATTACATCGAAGTTAATCCTACCCAAAGAAGAACGTGATCACGAAGGTGAGTTACGAGAGATTCGCGCCCTACACAAAGAAGTTAAAGAATTACGTCAGACCTTAATTGAGCATAATAATAATGCTTCAAAAAAGGCTGAGGTACCACCCAGTACCGATATTAAAGGTCTATAATTAGTACCTGTAACTATCGGTCTTAAAGGGCCCGTTAGGCTTTACACCAATATAGTCTGCTTGCGCCTTGGTAAGTTTGGTGAGTTTAGCACCAAGCTTTTCCAAGTGTAAGCGAGCCACTTCTTCATCAAGATATTTAGGTAAAACACAAACACTCGGCTGAGCAGTTTGACGTGTTTCCCATAAGTGAATTTGAGCGAGTACTTGGTTCGAGAAAGAATTCGACATGACGTAACTAGGGTGGCCAGTGGCGCAACCTAAGTTTACCAAGCGACCTTCCGCTAACATGTAAATCTGTTTTCCTTTAGCGAAGGTGTAGCGATCCACCTGAGGTTTAATAGTTTCCTTCTTCACACCCTTAGCGTCGTTAAGACGGGTGACTTGGATTTCATTATCGAAGTGTCCGATGTTACAGACAATCGCTTGATCTTTCATCTTCTGCATGTGCTCGAGTGTGATGATGTCACGATTACCCGTAGCAGTTACGTAAATGTCAGTATTACCTAAAGTGTCTTCGATGCGAACAACGCGATAGCCTTCCATCGCAGCTTGAAGCGCACAAATAGGGTCAACTTCAGCAACTTGCACTGTTGCACCAAGACCACGCAGTGATTGAGCAGAGCCCTTACCTACGTCGCCATAACCAACCACGAGGGCGAGTTTACCAGCGACCATGACGTCAGTGGCGCGCTTGATGCCGTCGACCAATGATTCACGACAACCGTATAAGTTATCGAATTTAGATTTTGTCGCCGTGTCGTTCACGTTCACAGCAGGCACCAAGAGCTGGCCAGCTTCGAGCATGCGATAAAGACGTTTTACGCCGGTAGTAGTTTCTTCGGAAACACCTTTCCAGGCGGCAACAACTTTGTGCCAGTGACCTGGACGCTCTTTAGCTACCTTCTTAAGCAAGTCTTTGATGACTTGTTCTTCATGGGATTCGGATTTGGTATTCACCCACTTGGATCCGTTTTCTAATTCATAACCTTTGTGAATTAAAAGAGTCGCATCGCCACCGTCATCAACGATGAGCTCAGGACCATCACCATTAGGCCAGGTTAAGGCACGCATGGTGCACTCCCAGTATTCTTCTAAAGTTTCACCCTTCCACGCGAACACGGGATAACCGGCTTTTGCGATAGCAGCAGCGGCGTGATCCTGTGTTGAAAAGATATTACAGGACGCCCAGCGAACATCAGCACCCAGGGCACCTAAAGTTTCGATGAGCACCGCAGTCTGAATCGTCATGTGTAACGAGCCAGTAATACGAACACCTTTTAAAGGCTTTGTTTTCGCATACTTAGCACGTAATGCCATCAAGCCAGGCATTTCGTGCTCGGCAACTTGAAGCTCTTTACGGCCCCAATCAGCGAGACTGAGATCAGCTACTTTGAAATCCGCTTTAGAGGATTTCGTACGGGATGGTTTAGGAGAATACATGATGATTAAGATTGTTGGTGAAGGGCTTTAACAAATTTAGCGAGGTGCTTGGTTTCTTCCCATGGTAAACCTTTTTTACCGAAGTGACCGTAGTGTGTGCTCGCACGATAAATCGGACGACGAAGGTCGAGCTGTTTAATAATCTCTGCAGGATTAAACAGGAAAACTTCTTTCACGGCAGCCAAGATGGAGGCATCGGACATATTGCCCGTACCAAAAGTATCTAAGTGTAAACTAGTGGGTTCAGGGTGACCAATCGCGTAAGCGACTTGTAATTCACAACGATCAGCAACACCTGAATCAACAATGTGTTTGGCAACCCAGCGAGCCATGTAAGCAGCGGAACGATCAACTTTCGTTGGATCTTTTCCAGAAAAGGCGCCACCACCGTGACGACCCATACCGCCGTATGAATCTACGATGATTTTACGTCCAGTTAATCCGCAGTCCCCTTGTGGACCACCAATGACAAAGCGGCCGGTGGGATTGATTAAAAACTCAGTTTTCTTACCAATTAAATTCTTGGGTAAAACCTTACGAATAATCTGATTGATACAGAATTTTTCGATTTGGCTATGGCTGACATCGGCAGTGTGTTGTGTCGAAATAACCACGTTGGTGATTTCTTTTAATTTTCCGTTCTCATATCGCACCGCGACTTGCGATTTACAATCAGGACGAATCCACTCTGTGCCACGTGCTCCAGATTTGCGGATGCGTGCCAATTCGCGGTTAAGTCGGTGGGCAAACATCACGGGAGCGGGCATCAGCTCTTCGGTCTCGTTCGAAGCATAACCAAACATAATCCCTTGGTCTCCAGCACCCATCTTGGCGTGCTTTTTTCCAGAGGCTTTACGTTCATCAACCCCTTGGGCAATGTCAGGCGATTGTTTTGTTAAAAGATTGGTGATGAAAACTTTGTCGGCATGAAAGACATCGTCGTCGTTCACGTAGCCAATTTCACGAATCGCCGCACGAACAACTTCTTCAAAATTAACTTTAGCCTTCGTCGTTAACTCACCCGCGATGACGACGTGGTCACTCTTCACTAAGGTTTCACACGCCACGCGCGAAAACTTATCTTGGGCAAAAACTGCATCCAAGATGGAATCGGAAATCGAGTCGGCCACCTTATCAGGGTGTCCCTCACCTACTGATTCGGAAGAGAAGATATAGGAGTCTTTGTGATCCATAGGAGGGTATCGAAATAGAAAATAGGAGTGTGGCAAGGTCTCATCAATGTATCTTGATAGAAAGATACGTCATACCCTGCTTTTAAGCCAAATATCCGCCCTAAGGTGAGGGCTTGCTCGAAAGGACTAACTTTGTAAGGGTTATTTCATGCGTGCCCAACTACCACAGCTCTTTCCCCGGCCACGGGAATTGAGTCTTCGTGGTGGTTTTTTAGCCGTCCCAAAGGCACCCCACCCAACAGCGGTCTTTCTTAAAAACCTTCCCCAATCGATTACTGAGGCCGAAGCCGCACTCGACGCCAAGCAAACAACTCCCTGTCGAATTGAATACACCGAGGCACTGGGACCCGAGTCTTACTATTTAGAAATCGCTACAAGCGGCATTCACTTAAAAGCACGCGATGCGGCTGGTGTATTTTATGGAGCGCAAACTCTCCGACAAATTTTTGAGCAAAATCCTGAAGCCCTACCCTGTTGTGAAGTTTTAGATAGTCCGGACTTACCTATTCGCGGATTCATGTTGGATATATCGCGTTGTAAAATTCCAACCCAAAATGAATTTCGCCAACTCATCCGTGCGTTAGCGCGACTGCGAGTAAATCAGTTTCAACTCTACATCGAACATAGTTTCGCTTTTCCAGGACACGAAGAAGTTTGGCGCGAAGCCTCACCTTTAACGCCCGCTGAAATTGAACAGCTCGATCGTGAATGTCTGAGTCTTGGCATCGAACTCGTTCCTAATTTAAATACTTTTGGACACATGGAGCGCTGGCTGCGTCATCCTAAATACCGATCCATGGCAGAATGTCCTGAAGGCTGGATTCACCCGCTAACTCAGCAGTTTAAGCCTATTCCTGGCACTTTAAAACCTGACGACGAATCACTGAAATTTATAGGTGACCTTCTTGATAAATACCTTCCGCACTTTCGCAGCCGCCAGGTAAATATCGGCGGCGATGAACCCTGGGAACTTGGTCAAGGTTTCAGTAAAGGAGCCGTTGAAAAAAATGGTAAGCACGCTGTTTATCTAAATCATCTTAAGAAAATTTGTAAGTTGGTCGAAGCACGTGGACGCACGCCGCAATTCTGGGGCGATATTTTACTCGAAGATTTAAATCTCGCGAGCGAAGCACCCGTCTTAGCGATGCCCGTGATTTGGGGCTACGACGCCGGTCATCCCTTCAATCAACAAGCCCAGAGACTTAACTCACTCGGTCGATCCTACCTCATCGCTCCTGGCACCAGCACATGGCAAAGTTTTACGGGGCGACTCGATAATGCGCTAACTAATCAAGTAGAAGCTATCAGCGCCGCGATTAAATATCAGGCGCAAGGCGTTCTGGTTACATCGTGGGGCGATAATGGAAATCATCAGCCCTGGCCGACGCAGTGGCTCCCTCTGGCGAGTGGGCTCGCTCAAGCCTGGTGCTTCGCCGCGAATCAAAAAGGCGATTTCGATAAGGCGTGTGCTATTCTCGGTCATCTTAATAACGAAGATGCGACGTTAACCGCAACCGTACTCCAACATATCGGGCGACTCGACTCCGCTATTCAAAAATCCATTCGCAATAAGAGTTTAACCTGGGAACTGCTCACAACGTCTAAAGAAAATCTCGCCGAAGTATTAAAAGAAATCAGCCCCAATGAATTAAATGACTCACTGGATCTTTTAGAAAAAGGTCGTCAGTTAGCTGAAGGTATCAGTGATGAATGCGTGCGGTCGGAAATTATTTTAGGGATAGATTGTGCAACCGCCGGAATTCGTCGGGCACAGAACAAGCCACTTAGTAGCCAAGAAAGAGATCAACTCATTGCCGAATATAAACGCGTATGGCTTAAACGAGCTCGCGTGGGCGGACTCGAAGAAAGCCTCTCTAGTCTTATCTAATTACTCTCCGCCCTTACGCGCTTTGCCCGTGGAAGAGAAAAACTCTTTCACGCGAGCTCGGAGATAATCGCGATTCAGTTTCGCAATCACATCGAGCGTAATGCCCTTAGGACAGTGTGCTTGGCACTCACCATAATTAGTACAGTTGCCGAAGCCGGCATCATCCATCGTCTTAACCATCGCCAAGGTGCGACGTTCGCGCTCGGGCTGACCTTGAGGTAAGATATTGAGATGGTTAATTTTAGCTCCGACGAAAAGCATCGCTGAACCGTTCTTACATGAAGCGACGCAAGCACCACAACCGATACATTCAGCTGCATCCATCGCTTCATCCGCAATCGGTTTAGGAATCAAAGTGTTATTCGCTTCCGTAGCCGAACCTGTACGCACGGTGATAAAGCCACCTGCTTGAATCACTTTATCAAAAGCTGAACGATTTACCGCCAAGTCTTTGAGCACTGGGAAAGCACGAGCGCGCCAAGGTTCAACGGTGATTGTTTCACCATCACGGAAATTACGCATGTGCAACTGACACGTAGTCACGCCAGGAATCGGTCCGTGCGGCATCCCATTAATCGTCATTGAGCACATTCCGCAGATACCTTCGCGGCAGTCATGATCAAACGCTACAGTGTCTTTACCTTCACGGATGAGTTGCTCGTTGAGCATGTCCATCATTTCTAGAAAGGACGCTGATACGGGAACAGCGGCGAGAGAATATTCTTCGAAGTGTCCTTCACCTCCGCGGAGTTGACGCCAGACTCGTAAACGCAGGGCTAAAGTGCGTTCGCTATCATGTGAGGATTGTTCAGATGGCTTAACCATAAAAATTATTTGTATGAACGAGTGGTGAATTGAACCTCTTCGTAGGTGAGAGGCTCGGTGTGTCGCTCGGGTAATTTACCTTCACCCATAAATTTCCAGACTGCGGCGTGAGCGTATGTATCATCGTTACGTTTCGCTTCACCGGCGTCTTGATACTCGGTTCTAAAATGTCCACCACATGACTCCTCACGCTTTAAAGCGTCGAGGCACATCATGATTCCGAAATCAAGGAAGTCGGCCACGCGGCCGGCGCGTTCGAGTTCAGGTGCTAATTGATTACCTGCACCAACAACCTTGATATTTTTCCAGAAGTCATCACGCAGAGCTTGGAGATCGCGAATAGCCCCTTCTAAACCGGCTTTATCGCGAGCCATACCACACTTCTCCCAAACGATTTTTCCTAATTCTTTATGATAGGAACGAGCAGAGCGTGTGCCTTTATTATTTAAGAACCAATTCGTACGGTCTTCGACTTCTTTAACGACGGCTTTGAATTCAGGACGATCTAAGGAAGGACGTCCGCTCAAGCCAACACCCGCGAGATAATCTGTGACTGTGTAAGGGAGAACGAAGTAACCATCGGCTAATCCTTGCATGAGTGCGGATGCACCTAAGCGATTTGCGCCGTGGTCAGAGAAATTAGCTTCACCGCCGACGAACAATCCAGGGATGTTTGATTGCAAATTATAGTCTACCCAGAGTCCTCCCATCGTGTAGTGCACGGCAGGGAAAATACGCATCGGCTGACGGTAGGCATTTTCACCAGTGATATTTTCGTACATATCAAACAAGTTGCCGTAGCGTTCACGGATTGCGGATTCACCGAGACGTTTAATCGCCGCCGAAAAATCTAAATAAACACCGAGGCGTTTACCGTCGACCAATTGACCAACGCCACGACCTTCGTCACAAACTTCTTTTGCGGCACGAGAGGCTATATCGCGTGGTGCTAAATTTCCGTAGCTGGGATATTTACGCTCGAGGAAATAATCGCGGGCTTCTTCTGGAATTTCGGAAGCAGGCTTAGTGCAGTCAGCCGAATTTTTGGGCACCCAAACACGTCCATCATTACGCAGTGACTCGGACATTAAAGTGAGTTTCGACTGATCTTCACCGTGAACCGGAATACAGGTTGGGTGAATTTGTGTGTAGCAAGGATTTGCAAAACCGGCGCCACGACGGTGCGCACGGAATGTTGCAGTTACATTACAACCTTGTGCATTGGTGGAGAGGTAGAAAACATTTCCATATCCACCGGTGCAAAGTACAACAACATCAGAGGCCCAGGCTTTGATTTCACCGGTGACCAAATCGCGCGTCACAATGCCTTTTGCTTGTCCTTCGACTAAAACTAAATCGAGCATCTCGTGTCGGGTATACATTTTCACCGTACCCGCACCAATCTGTCGGGAGAGCGCTGAATACGCACCGAGCAATAATTGCTGACCGGTTTGACCGCGGGCGTAGAACGTACGTGAAACCTGTGCACCGCCGAATGAGCGATTAGCTAATAAACCACCGTATTCACGGGCAAACGGTACACCTTGGGCCACGCACTGATCGATGATGGAAGTGGATACTTGAGCGAGGCGATAGACGTTCGCCTCACGTGCACGATAGTCTCCACCCTTAATCGTATCTAAAAATAATCTGCGCACGCTGTCACCGTCGTTTTGATAATTTTTGGCAGCATTGATTCCACCCTGTGCGGCAATCGAGTGAGCGCGACGAGGACTATCTTGATAACAGAAACAGGAAACCTCGTAACCCATTTCAGCAAAGGAGGCGGCGGCCGCTGAACCCGCTAAACCCGAACCAACGACGATGATATGATACTTACGACGATTGGCTGGATTCACTAAGCGCAACTTCGCTTTATGGTTGTTCCACTTATCGGCTAATGGACCAGCTGGAATTTTTGAATCAAGTTTCATGGTTATTATTTGAGACGGCCGAGAAGGACGGCGAGAGGGATGGAAATGAAACCAAGGGCAATGACCCATCCATAAAGAGTGGCTAAAACATCTAACCGTCCACGCCAGCGTTCATTACGTAAGCCCAAGGTTTGAAAAACACTGCTAATACCGTGGCTCAAGTGCAGGCAGAGTAAAATCATGCTTGCGATGTAAAAGACGGCAACGGCGGGCTGAGAAAACCCAGCGACAATCATTCCGTACACATTCGGTCCAAATTCTTGTCCACCCAACGCAATCGTTCGGAATGTATAATGTAAGAGGTGGAAAATAATGAACGCTAAAATAATAACACCTGAATATGGCATGGTGCGTGATGAGAGAGATGCGCGACGAGTGACTTCAACAGCGGGACCACCGGCTCGAGCGATGCGATTCTCAATCGTTAGCAGTACACCCGACCAAATGTGAGCGATAACACTGATAATTAAAACCGTGCGAGCGGACCAAATTAAACCAGGATGAGCATGAAGAAACTCGGCGTACTCATTAATCGCAGCAGCTCCCTTGAAAACCGTAAGATTGCCGATCATATGTCCGAAGACAAAGCCCGCGAGGACTAGACCCGAAAGAGCCATGATGACTTTTTTGCCTATGGAGGCGGGCTGACAATTTTTGCAACAGGAACTGTCTGACATAATAGTAAGGTTGAGGGCAAATGGACGATGCCAAGTGCAAATACCATCGTATCGACCCACAGCATTAAGCCACCTATTTGGACTATTTAGGGTGGGGTATTAGATTTTCCCTACTTAACTGTAAAATTCGCTCATAAGGGGAGGCCAATCCTGGCTAATTTCTACTAAAAACCGCTTGCCTCTCCGTAGGCAGACTATGACATTCCAAAGTCCAGACCGGCCTACCGTTAAACGGACCAGCCGGTCTTATCTTTTTATCAAATTCACCACCCTCCCTCTCCTATATAATGAAGTACATTTTTGTCACTGGCGGCGTTATTTCCTCCCTCGGGAAGGGACTGACGGCGGCGGCGATTGGTGCGCTCCTGGAGTGTCGTGGATTAAAAGTTCGTATTCAGAAATTCGACCCCTACCTGAACGTGGATCCAGGAACCATGAGCCCCTACCAACACGGGGAGGTTTATGTTCTCAATGATGGAGCTGAAACGGATTTAGATCTCGGACACTACGAACGCTTCACGTCAGGTGAATTATCGAAGCTTAATAGTTTATCATCCGGACAAATCTACGAAACCGTCATCCAGAAAGAACGTCGCGGTGACTACCTCGGAAAAACCGTTCAGGTTATTCCCCACATCACCAACGAAATTAAAGACCGCATTTTAAAAGGCGGTGCAGGCGTCGATGTATTAATCACTGAAATCGGTGGAACAACGGGCGACATCGAAGGCCTACCCTTCTTAGAAGCCCTTCGTCAATTCCAACACGATGCAGGACGCGAAAACGTCGTCTTCCTACACTGCACATTAGTCCCATTCATCAAAGCCGCAGGCGAATTAAAAACTAAACCATCTCAACAATCCGTAGCTAAACTTCGCGAGATTGGTATCCAGCCCGACATTTTAGTCTGTCGCACCGATCGCCCGATCGGAGAAGAAAATCGTCAAAAACTTTCCCTCTATTGCAACGTTGGCATTGATTCTGTTTTTGAATGTCGAGACGTCACCGACTCCATCTACGAACTGCCTTTAATGTTGGCAGAGCAACGCATTGATGAGGTGCTCGTTAAGCGCCTAGGAATTCAGTGTGGACCAATAGATATCTCACCATGGCGTGAAATCATTCGCCGCATTAAAGAGCCCAAATACAAGGTACGTATTGGTGTAGTCGGGAAATACATTGAACTCCAAGACGCTTATAAATCAGTTTACGAATCAATTATACACGGCGGTATCGCCAATGAAGCACACGTTGAAATTGTCCGTATTGATGCCGAAGATTTAGAAACTCAGGGCACCGCTTCACTCGAAGGACTTGATGGCATTCTCGTCCCAGGTGGCTTTGGTAATCGCGGTATCGAAGGAAAAATTATCGCCGTACAATTCGCACGTGAAAGAAAAATTCCGTTCTACGGACTCTGCTTAGGCATGCAGGTCACCGTCATTGAATTTGCGCGTAATGTTTTAGGCTTAAAGAAAGCACACTCTACTGAGTTTTCGCCCACGACTCCAGATCCTGTGATTCACTTAATGGAGTCACAAAAAGATGTTTCGAGCAAAGGAGGGACCATGCGTCTCGGCGTTTACGACTGCCAACTCACTCCGGGAAGTCGGTCGCTTAAAGAATACGGCACACCCGTCATTCAGGAACGTCACCGCCATCGCTTTGAATACAACAATGACTACCGTGCTAAATTAGAAGCAGCAGGATTATTGGTAGGCGGTATTAATACTAAAACTGGCCTTGTCGAAATCGTGGAAGTCAAAGACCACCCCTTTATGATTGGTGTGCAGTATCACCCCGAATTTAAGTCCAAGCCTCACAAGGCACATCCCCTCTTTGCGGCTTTTGTGAAAGCAGCTATTCAAAAGTCCCTCGGTTCCTGCTAGTTTAGTTAATCTTAATCCTTTGGACTTGGAGTTAGGGGTCCTCTCGGGTTTGATGTGTGCGTGCGCATTCTCGATCGCCACGTACTCATTGAAACTGCGATTACCTCCATCGTAGCTACGAGCGCGTTTGTTTTCGTGATGGTCGCTGGCAATGTCTTACAACAAGTTGCTGGAGCCGTGGCGGCCGGTCGCGTGAGCACTTGGCAAGGGGTTGAACTCGTTGGCCTACTTTTCCCAGGCGTCATTCCCTATGCATTACCGATGGGTGTACTCACTGGATTCCTCATCGCGTTTGGTCGCATGAGTTCTCAAAATGAAATCACCGCCATGAAAGCTGGCGGTATTAAATTATTACGTATCGCACAACCCGCACTGATTTTAGCAGCTAGTTTTGCCCTGCTCGCTGCTTGGCTTAATTTAGAAATAGCTCCGCGTGCTAATACAGAATATCGACGACTCCTCATTGGATCGGCTCGAGAAAACCCCGCGTCGATTATTACACCTGGCGAATTAAATCGTAAATTCAAAGGTCTGGTTATTCGTGCGGGTTCTCGCGATGGCGATGTGTTAAAAGATTTTTGGCTCTGGCGCTTAGATAATAACGGCAAGTTAGTTCAGTCGATTCAGGCCAAGGAAGCGCGACTCGAACGCGT
>CANCLV010000024.1 GCA_947378905.1 Opitutia bacterium | reverse complement strand
GACGGAGAGTCCGAGAAGAATTATTTCTTCTTGGATTTGGCTTTTTTAGCTACTGATTTCTTAGCAGCTTTTTTCTTTTTGGCCATAGTTGTGATGTTCGTTGTTGGGTTAGAGGGTAACGACTGAAGCGCTACCCTGACGATGCGCCCTACACTCACCCGGGCCTGACGAGCCTGACGGGTAATACGAGTGCGGAGCTCCGAGGGGACTCGGAAAGACACTTGGCGGGAGTTGGTTGGTTCAACGTTCAAACGATTCTCAGGACAATTCTCTAATGCATGCCTGATGACTTCGCTTAAATTAGACAAGCCGGCGCGTTGTTGAAAAGCGATGACCTCATTGTGCAACTTCACAGGAAGGGACACGGTGATGAGACTTTCGCTGATTGTTTCGGTTCGGTTAGTCACGTTGCGGTTAACTCTTAATGACGATTGATAGACATTTATGCGCATAGCGCAAGAGGAAATTCACTCAGGTCCGACCACGAAAAATTCCTCACTCGTTTTTAGAAAAAATTCCTGTCTAAAAAAGTAAATTCATGAGCTAAAATTTCCCTTCAATACACCCAGAGGGTTGACCAATATTATTTTTAGAGTTACATCATCTAAATATGAGCGAAGAACATCCGGATGAATGGAAAAAACTCGCGGTATTAAGCGCCATAAGTGGTTTATTCGGACTTCTCTCCCTGCTTGTCAGTCATTCATATCCGACAACAAGTTCTCTGCACTGGATCTCTACTTTACTACTCGCTATCTCAAGTATCGCGGGTGGCTGGGATGCACTCATCGACGGCTGGGAGTCACTGCGCGAAAAACGAGTCGATGTGCACACCTTAATGATCCTCGTTGCCGTAGGTTCATGGATAATTGGTCATCCAGAAGAAGGTGCACTCCTTCTCTTTCTCTTCTCGGCTGCAGGCGCGATTGAACACTATGCAATGTTCCGCACCCGAGGTGCGATTGACGCACTCTTGGACCGCGCTCCCAAGCAGGCCCGCTTGATTGAAAGTGATGGCAAAGAAAGTATCATTTCCGTCAGTCTACTAAAACCCGGACATCAAATAATCGTTCTTCCAGGTGAATTAGTTCCTGCCGACGGCGAAGTTGTCTCGGGAGAAAGTGCAGTCGATGAAAGTACATTAACGGGTGAAGCAAAACCGGTTCATAAAAAATCGGGCAGCTTAGTTTCAAGTGGCACCTTAAATAGTTGGGGTCGCCTTGTGGTTTTAGTCACCAAGGCAGAGAAAGACAGTTCGCTCCAGCGAATCGTTACACTCATCCGCGAAGCACAAGAAAGCAAAGCACCTGCACAGCGTGCGATTGATCGCTGGGGCGATATCTATGCGATCTTCACTCTGTCGGCTTCTTTGATTTTCTTCCTCTATCAATACTACACCCTCAACAACCCAATTATGGGTGGAGAAACGTCGGCACTGTATCGTGCGATGACTCTCATGGTAGTCTTAAGCCCCTGTGCACTCGTTCTCTCAGTTCCATCTGCCATCTTAGCCGCAATCGCAGCAGGAGCTCGCCAAGGAATCTTATTTAGAGGTGGCGCGGCCGTGGAAAGACTCTCCGGAGTGAATACCATATGCTTTGATAAAACAGGAACGTTAACCTCAGGTGAACCTATTGTCGCATCGCTCGAAGTTTACCCACCTGAGAACCGCAGCAAAACATTATCCGCCCTCCTTTCCATTGAGTCCAACTCTACCCACCCATTCGCTAGCGGAATCCTTAAAGCCTGTCGTGGAGAAGGCGCACAAATTCTGCCTGTAGCTGGACTGTCCAATTTTCCTGGCCATGGAATTTCTGGCGTTATCAACGGCGTAACCTGGAAAGTAGGGGGTCGAGACTTCGTAGGCTGTGCCGCACTTCCCTCTAGCGAAGCCGACAGTGGTGCCATTATCAGCGAAGTATGGGTATCCGACGGGTCGACGATTGCGCGCGTGACGTTGATTGACGAAATCCGCAGTGAAAGCGCCTCCACCCTTTCCGCTCTCCATAAGTTAGGCATTCATACAATGATGCTGACGGGTGATCGCGAAGAAGCTGCCGCCGTCGCCGCAAAGAAAGTGGGCGTAGAGAAATTTGCCGCCGCATTGTCGCCTGAAGATAAAATGCAGACAGTTCGTAAAATTTCTGCGGACGGACATATTGTCGCCATGGTCGGCGACGGCGTCAATGACGCCCCGAGCTTAGCCGCTGCCGATATCGCTATCGCCATGGGCAATCGCGGAAGCGATGCCGCCCTAGAATCCAGCGATGTCGTTTTAATGGATGATAAAATCGAGAAACTTCTTAACGCCATTGAGCTGAGTAAAGCCGCCCGCACCGCAATTCGTATTAATATTATTATCTCGGCAGGCGCAGCGTTAACGATGGCCATGATTGTCATACTCAAAGGAGCCACTTTATCCCTCGGTGTCATGGTGCACGAAGGTAGTACCGTTATCGTGTGCTTAAACGGACTACGATTGTTGGCTCACCGCCCGAAGGCCTAAACTAAGATAATTTCTTTTCTAAGAAGAGTGCTCGACCCGTGGTAGGATCGAGTTGATACGAAGCAAAGCCGACGGACTCGTAAAGTTTTCGGGCATGTTGATTATACTCCAAGACTTCGAGGGTGAGTTTGCAACATCCACGGCGACGCGCCTCAGCCTCTACCGCAGCCATTAATGCCTTACCTACGCCGCGACATTGAAACTTAGGTAATACCGCCAAGTCGTGGATATTGATTAAGGGGCGACAGGCAAAAGTGGAGAACCCTTCAAAGGCGACGACCAAGCCGACGGCCTGACCATCTAACCACGCTAACAGAACGAGGGCATGCGGACGTTTGGCGAGCTCAGCACTCAGATTCGCTTGAACATAGGACGACAGGGGTACACCGCCACCGACGCTATGCGAAGCATAGGAATTTAAAACTTCAACGACGGCCTGAGACTCGTCCGATTTCAGCCAATCTACCGGACGAATCTCTAAAGCTGTCGCCGTCATCGCTTATCGTAATTCTTTGCCCGAGCCGTCGAACAACTTAAATGCTTCGATACTATAGGTAGCATCAGGCTTAGTACCCAAACGAACCTTACAGGACTTCATTAAATCACGGAAATACTCGCGGTCTTCTTTCACGATGCGGTCCAAGTTAATCGGGTGAAGCAGAATATTAATTTCTAATTCTTTATCCGGACCCACTTGTTCGCGGAGACGACGAATCACACTTAAAAGCTTACGCTGAATTTCCACAGAGACCGTGCGAGGATTTTTGACGATGCCGCGACCCTGACAATGCGGACAATCCATATACATCGAAGTCGTATTCGACTCGGTGTGACGCTGACGAGTCATCTGTAACACACCCAACTGTGAGATTGGTAAAATCTGGTGCTTGGCTCGATCGTCTTCCATCGCTTGGCGCAAGGTATCGTAAACCGTTTTACGATCCTTAGGATTTTTCATATCGATAGTATCAATCATGATTAAGCCCCCTAAATTGCGGAGCTTGATTTGGCGGGCACCTTCAGTGACGGCTTCGATATTAGCCTGTAAAATATAGTCTTTACCATCTTTGGTGGCACCACGGTGCGAGCCGGTATTCACGTCGATTGCGGTCAGAGCTTCGGTTTCATCAATCACAATTTCACCGCCACTCGGGAGAGGAACGCGGCGTTGGAAGAGCTGCTCAATTTGGCGTTCAATGTTGTAACGTTCAAAAACCGGAATCGGGTCTTTATAAAGTTCGACGCGTGAACTGGAACGCGGAGAAATTTCTGCGACGAGGTCTTGGACGATTTTAAAGTCCTCTGGATTGTCGACGAGAATACGATCCACTTCTTCCGTTAAGAAATCGCGAACGGTGCGTTCAATCAAACCGGGCTCAGTGTAGAGCAAGATCGCCTTCTGATCCGACTTGTTGATTTTCTCAACGATGGACTGCCAGCGACGAAGCAGCATGTGAAGATCGCGTACAAACCAGCGAGCTTGTTTTCCTTCGCCCGCAGTACGGATAATCACACCCATACCTTCAGGAATCGTGAGTGAACGTAGAATATCCTTTAAGCGTTCACGCTCAGGATTGTCTTCAATCTTTCGGGAAACACCACAAGCGCCACTGAAAGGCATTAAAACTAAAAATCTTCCGGGCAGAGCGATGTTCGTTGTCGAACGTGGACCCTTAGTTCCGATGGTATCCTTAACGACTTGAATAACGATATCCGAGCCCGCTGGAAACAGTGCAGGAATATCTTTCGCTTGGTAGCGTGCTTTACGCTGTTTTTGTTCGGCCGATTCGTTATCGCGAATAAATTCAACCTGCGAGTCATTCGCAGCAGGCAACATATCCCAGTAATGCAGGAAGGCATTTTTCGACTGACCGATATCAACGAAGGCAGCTTTTAATCCGGCTTCGAGATTTTGGACGCGACCTTTAAAGATCGAACCGACCATTCGGTTTTCACCTTTGTGTTCGATTTCGAATTTATCGAGAACACCATTGGTGAGAAGAGCGACGCGCTTTTCGAGCGTCTCGGCATTAATGACGAGTTCGCGGTAATTAGCGCGATCCTTGGAGAAATGCTTCACGATACGTTGCAAGAGTGGTAACTCTTTGCGGCGTTGCGCAGCCTCTTCAGCCAATTGTTTGGGATCAACCCCTGAGGAAGTCAGCGGTGTGCTTTCTTCAGGGAGGTCGTTAAGGTTATCGTCGGAATTATTTGGGTCGGTCATCGCAGTAGTTTGGCGTTAAATGCCAGTTACCGGAGTCCCCCTATTCTCACCGCCATCCACCGAATGTCGATGGACGCTCTGGACTAATCCGAGAAGCAAAAAGCAGCTGAGAATAAAGGACCCCCCGTAACTGAGGAAAGGTAGTGGAACGCCCGTGACGGGCATTAAATCTATATTCATGCCAATATTAATAATGACATGGGTGCCGACAATCACTGCCGCACCAATCGCTAACAAAGATCCGAATCGATCAATGGCTAATAATGCGGTTCGCACCATTCGCCAGAGCAACAAAGCAAATGCCAGGATTACAAATAGGCCGCCTCTGAAACCAATTTCTTCGGCCATTCCTGAAAACAGAAAATCATTATGTGCGGCAGCTTCTGGAAGATAACCATACTTCGCTTGAGTGCCTTTGCCGATGCCCTGTCCTTCCAGTCCACCACGACCCACGGCAATCACGGCTTGTTTAACATTCCACGTCGCACCGCGCCCACGAGGGTCAATAATAGAAGGTGCCACAAATGAAAGTAAGCGTTCGCGTTGATAATCTTTTAAAAGGAAAAACCAGGCGGTCTCTTCGTGTTTACCACGAACTGATTTCGCAGGATTCAAATCTTCTTCGTGAGTTTTTGCGTACTCAGTAATTTTCGACGCGTAAGAAACCAAATCCACAGCAACAACAGCTCCCAATAAGAGGGCACTTAACCCTGCCACCATGAAAAACCTGGAACTCAGGCCGGCAACAAAAAGTAAGGCAAATGACAGTGGAAGGTAGATGAGTGCAGAGCCTAGGTCAGGCTGTATAAAAATCAAGACAAACGGTAGGCCGGCGGCGGCCAAAACTTTGACGGCCGTGGGCCAAGATTTACGCCAAGAGCCAATGGGATTTAAGACGAGGATGGCAGCGATAAAAATAAGGACGGAAACTTTGGCGAATTCGGACGGCTGAATTGAAAAGGGTCCGAAATCCATCCAGCGACGCGCCCCGTTAATACTCCGAATAAATGAACCGATATTTATTTTAAAAAATGCACAAAAAGATATCGGTACCAGGAGGAGAATTCCGATCAGATAAATACGGCGGGCATGAATGCGCAGGGTGCGATAATCTAGTGAAGAAATCATCCAGTAAGCCACCCAACCAATACCCAAAAAAATCATCTGGGGAGTTTTAAAATTTGTCTGGCGGTAAGAGCCCGCTGAATCGATTGCCACCACGCCCAAGGTACTTAAAAGTAAAATAATTACCACCTGCGTCCAATCCGTCCGCCAAGAAAAATTGGCAAATTTCTCCCACCAGGCGGAGGCCTGGGCTCCTTCACTCTCAAAAAGGCGGGACATATCTAAAATCAAACATCTAAAAGACAATGTGCAAGGCGAACCTCCCGAAAGGGCTTGCGGACTGGGCAGAGCTGGTAACTTTTAATGCCGACCACACCGACTTCAACTGCATGGCTTTTGCCACCGACCAAAGTACAATTTCCGTAGTCATCTTTTTCGCAGGGATGATGGTCGCTTACGCTTTTTCAAAATGGAGAGCGTCGTCCATAAAAGCTATGTACGAGGATCGTTTAAAAAATGAAATCGAGCTGGCGAGACGTGAGGCATCCTTAGAAACCTCTGAACTACAACTTAAAGTTGAATCTTCGCAACGTGAAGCGGGTCGACTTCTCGCCCTAGCTCAAACCGAAGCCGAAGCCGTCGCCGCCCTTAAAACTGCCAACGAAAAAGAGCGTGAGTTTTTACAAAAAGAAATATTAAGACTGTCGGGTTTAAAACCCGATGAAGCTAAACGTTTAGCTTTTGAATCGCTCCAAAAAAATTACGAAAGTGAAGCACGGAGATTGCGTGAGGAAAATCTCGATCGCCCGGAGCAAGAAACCGAACAAGAAGCGCGTCGTATTTTAATAACGACGATGCAAAGGCTGACTACAACCACGACGCAAGATGCGACTGCGGTTTCTGTTTCTATCCCAAGCGAAGACATGAAGGGTCGATTAATCGGTCGTGAGGGTCGCAACATTCGCACCTTCGAACAAAGCACTGGCGCCACCCTTCTCATTGATGAAACGCCTGGCATGGTTTTAATTTCCTGCTTCGATCCCGTCCGCCGTGAAGTCGCCCGTATTGCCTTAGAGAGAATGGTTAAAGACGGTCGCATCACCCCCACTTTAATTGAGGATTTTGTACTTACCGCGGAAAATGAAGTCACGCGCCACGCTCAACATCTAGGACACGAAGCGGTGAGAGATTTAGGCCTCCCCCCTATGGATATTAAGGTCGAAGAATTATTAGGCCGACTGCATTTCCGTTTATCCTCGAATCAAAATACTTTAGCTCACTCCGTCGAAGTAGCACAAGTCTGCGCCGTGCTCGCTGCGGAAATTGGCATCGACCCCGTGGTAGCAAAACGTGCCGGACTACTCCATGATTTAGGAAAAGCGATCGATGCAGATAATGGATTAACTCATGCCGCCGCGGGAGCGAATCTTCTTCGTCGCGTCGGCGAAGATCCACGCGTCGTCAACGCTGTCGCCGCTCACCACCGCGAAGTTGAAGCAGAAAGTTTATTTGCACCTCTCGTGATGATTGCGGATAGCATTTCGGGTTCACGTCCAGGAGCACGCTCATCAACTCTTGAAAGTTACGCTCAACGCGTGAAAAATCTCGAAGAGCTGGTACTCACCTTTGAAGGCGTCAAAGAAGCTTATGCCTTTCAATCGGGTCGCGAACTTCGCGTCATCGTCGATCCAGTGAAAGTGGACGACTTTGCTGCGAGCGAATTACTTCGCCGTCTCCGTTCCGCGATTGAGGAAAAACTCTCCTACCAAGGTAACATCAAAATTACCCTGATTCGAGAGCAGCGCTTTACCGACGAGGCTCGCTAGGCCTAGGGCTAGCCCACCTCAATTAAAGCCCCAAAACGGGCGAATTATGAACAAATTTTCACCATTTTGGCGGAATGGGGACTTTCTTATTGTTAAAGTGGGGGGAGGTACTTATTCACAGGGGTTCTAAGATGAAAATCTTAGCACCCTCGGTACCTCTCTTATTCAACATAAGTCAAAAGCAGGAAACCGAATCACCGACCCCTCAGCCACTACGGCCGAGACGGTCATCACCCAGCGACCTACTAAATAGGTCGCCACATCCAAGAGAACATGAACCCAGAAGAAAATAAAGGTCAGGAAAATACTTCCTCACCCTCCGTTGCCCCCGTGGCAACAAACCCAGCACCACGCATTACCGAATCTAAGTTGGAAGCCGCTCACGCGACCCTCCCCCCTATGTCAGTAATCGGTGCTTCCACCGAACCCGCCGTAAAACCCGGAACTATCCCAACACCTAAGCAATTTGGTCGTCGTGGTACTCCTTCAAACGTCGCCCCCAGTGGCAAAACCGCAAACTCACGTCCTTCAATCGGCGTGATCGAAAATCCCGCTCAAGTCACCGAATCACTTTCGGGTGAATTAGCGAATCAACCACGTCCCGCTCAAGCCGCTCCAGCATCACCACAAGCTCCTCGCGAGCCTCGTCATGAGCAGCCACGTTTTGAACGCGACGCACGTCCTCAACAACATCGTGCCCCTCGTGAACCTCATCACGAACGTCACGACAACACACAACACGCTTCGCCACAAGCGCGGCGCGAACATCGTCCAGAGCGTCCAAAATTACACATCGATCCTGTAGTGATTCCAGTACAGTCACCGATTGGTTTTTGGGCTAACTTAAAACGTAAAATTGCTTCACTTTTCGGTATTTCCGTAAAGTCAACCGCAACGGCACCACAAAACCGAAACCATCAGCGTAGCCGCGGTCCTCGCGACTATCGCGACGGCCCACGTCCTCATGGTGGCCATGGTGGTCCGCGTCGTGGAGGTCGACCAAACTTCCGTCGACAAGGTCCTCGCCAAGGATAAAAAATTAGGGGGTGCAATTTGCACCCCCTTTTTTTATACAAAAATAAATCATGCTCGAAGTCGCACGCATTCGTGGAGGCAATCCAATCAAAGGTACCCTTCGTGCCTCAGGTTCTAAAAATTCTGCTCTCCCTATTTTAGCAGCGGCGCTTCTTACCAATAAAACAGTCACACTGCACAACGTTCCGAATTTAAGTGACGTTCGCTTCATGGTTGAAATTTTAAAACACCAAGGAGCAAAAATTGAGAATCCCCAAAAAGGTACTTGGGTAATCACGGCGGAAGAAATCACACATCGTACACCTTATGATTTAGTGCGAAAGATGAGAGCTTCAGTTTGCTTACTCGGCGCATTAGTCGGACGACTTCGCCAAGCAGAGATGGCTCTACCTGGCGGCTGCGTCATCGGCATTCGCCCCATCGATTTACACTTAAAAGGTTTAGAATCTTTAAACTGTATCGTTGAAGTAGAAAGCGGCGTGGTGAAAGTAAACGCCCAGCAAGCTCGCGGTGAAAATGTTTTTATGGGCGGGCCGATGGGCAGCACCGTCACAGGCACAGCCAATATCATTATGGCCGCGACACTCACACCAGGTGTTACCAAAATTGAGTCCGCCGCTCTCGAACCTGAAATCAGTGACCTTTGTATTTTCCTTAATAAAATGGGTGCAAAGATTAATGGCTACGGCACACCCTTAATCACCATCGAAGGTGTCGAAAAATTACACGGCTGCGAACACACCATTATTTCCGATCGGATTGAAACAGGAACCTATCTCGTCGCCGCAGCCATTACAGGTGGAGACCTAACGGTAACCCATTGCAATCCTCAACACCTTACCGCATTTCTAGAAAAACTTAAAGAGGTCGGTGTTCATATTGAAACGGGCGAAGACACCATTCGCGCATTTGGACAACCCACTCAGGCCGTAGAAATTATTACTGAACCTTACCCCGGATTTCCAACCGACCTCCAAGCACAATTCATGGCACTGCAATTAAAAGTTCCTGGACGCAGTACCTTCACCGAAAAAATTTATCCATCACGATTCATGCACGCCGCTGAGTTGCAACGCATGGGTGCGGAAATTGCCATCGAAGGATCAACCGCTGCCGTCTACGGCGATCGACCACTTTCCGGTGCACCCGTGATGGCCTCTGACTTACGTGCTTCAGCCGCACTCATACTTGCGGCACTTGCCTCCACTGGCGAAACCTGGGTGCAAAGACTTTATCACCTTGATCGTGGATACGAACAATTCGAAGAAAGACTTCGTAATCTTGGTGCCGACATCGAGCGCCTACCCTCCTCCGCCATGCCCAAAGGTTTTGCTGAGGACTGAAGATTGCTTAAATATTTTTTCTTCTTAATTAAACCTTATGGCCGCTGGCAAAAATTCTTCCGACTCTCCTAAGAAATCCTTAGGTAAAGTGGAAGCGGCTACACCTGATCGTAACTTAGACCAAGCTTTACGACCCGAAAAGTTTGATAGCTTTGTCGGTCAAGCTCGCACAGTTGAACGCTTAAAAGTGATGGTTGGTGCCGCAAGACGCGAAAGTCGTACCCTCGACCACATCCTAATTCACGGCCCACCTGGACTCGGCAAAACAACACTCGCTATGATTTTGGCGGGCGAGATGAATAAAGCGATTCGCATCACTTCGGGACCCGTCATCGAAAAGGCCTCTGACCTCGCTGGCCTTCTCACCAGCCTACAAGAAGGCGAAATTTTGTTCATCGATGAAATTCATCGCATCCCAAAAACAGTAGAAGAATTTTTATACTCAGCGATGGAAGACTTCCGCATCGATATCATGATCGATCAAGGCCCCAACGCACGTAGCGTTCGTCTCGAATTACCTAAATTTACTTTAATCGGTGCCACCACTCGCACTGGACTACTCACGGCACCACTGCGCAGTCGATTCACCTTACAGACTCGTCTCGATTATTATAATCAAGAACAGCTGCTCTCGATTGTACAACGTAACGCACTGTTATTAAATCTCTCACTCGACCAAGGGGGTGCCGAAGAGGTTTCCCGTCGCGCCAGAGGCACACCTCGTATCGTGAATAATTTATTACGCTTCACGCGCGACTACGCACTCGAACGTGCTCAAGGCAAAGCCGACGCTAAAATTACCGCAGCGGCATTAGAATTACTTGAAATCGATCAGAACGGTTTAGACGAAATGGATCACCGTTTTCTCCGTGCGATGGCCGAAAAACATAATGGTGGACCCGTTGGATTAAATAGTATCGGTGCCGCCATCGGCGAAGATGCCCACACCCTCGAAGAAGTTCATGAACCCTTTTTAGTGCTCGAAGGCTATATCTCCCGCACGCCCCAAGGTCGCGTTCTTAGCCAAAAAGGCTGGCGAGCCATTGGATTAGCGCCTCCCAGCCAAGAAGGTTCATTACTCTGACGCTGGACATTGACGCCAGTCATCGGCTAACTTGTCTGCCATAACCATGGCAAAACGTTGGGTCATAAAATTAGGTTCCGGCCTGCTCACACGCGCAGACGGCAAAGTCGATAGCGTCCAAATCGGACGTATCTGCGACCAAGTAGCCGCACTCATGAAACGCGGCATCGAAGTCGTTATCGTTTCTTCCGGCGCCGTCGCCTCCGGTATGACCGCTATGAAATTAGTGAAGCGTCCTAAAGATGCTCGCGAACTCCAAGCTTGTGCAACGGTCGGCCAGCCTGAACTGATGTCGGTGTATCGAAAACATTTCGCCCGCCACGATCTCCTCGGCGCTCAAATGCTTCTCACTTATTGGGATTTAGATAGTCGCACCTGCACTAATAATGCCCGAGCCACCCTGGATTTATTATTAGCCCGAAAGAAATTCGTTCCCATCATCAATGAGAACGATGCTATTGCAGATGAAGAAATTCGCGTGGGCGACAATGACCGTCTCTCGGCACACGTCGCAGCACTCGTCCAGGCTGATTTACTAATCATTCTCTCGGGCATCGACGGCTTGATGACCAAGTCCGATGGCACAGGTGAACTGATTCCTAACGTTAAAAAGATTGATGCTAAATTACGCAGCCTCGCAGGTGGCGCAGGATCCGAACGCAATGTCGGTGGCATGATTACTAAACTACAAGCAGCTGAAATAGCCGCCGAAGGAAAAGTGAAAACGCAAATCGCTAATGGCCGCCGGAAAAATGTTCTCCTCGAGATAGCCTCTAATAAAAAATTAGGGACACTTTTTGATTTACGATGAGCGAACTGCTACAACGCGTCACCGCACTCGCTACTCTTGCGAAACAATCAGCCCGGGCGGTTGCTTTGTCGTCTACAGCTACACGCACCGCTGCACTCATGGCTGCCGCTAAAGCAGTCAGATCTAATGCCGCGAAAATTCTTTCCGCTAATCAGCAAGATCTCGCTCAAGCGAAAATTAAAGGGCTGACCGAAGCGATGACCGACCGTCTGCGTTTAGATACGGGCCGACTCGAAGATATCGCTGCGGCTTGTGAAGCTGTTGCGAAATTACCCGATCCCGTGGGTGAAGTCGTGGAAAGTTGGGATAGACCTAACGGATTAAAAATTGTCCGTCGTCGAGTTCCTCTTGGACTCGTAGCTATTATTTTTGAATCGCGTCCTAATGTGACGGTCGATGCCGCTGCCTTATGTTTAAAATCAGGTAATGCCTGTATCTTACGTGGCGGTAGCGAAGCCGTGCACACGAACATCGCTTTAGCAGAATCTTTTACCGAAGGATTAAAAGCGGTTGGACTACCTACTGCTGCGGTCACGCTTTTACCTTTCACCGATCGCGAAGCTGTGCCTGCACTGGGTTCACTACGCGGCATTGTTGATATCATCGTTCCTCGCGGTGGACCTGGCCTAATCGAAGCCGTTGTTAATTCTGCGAAAGTACCTGTGATTAAACACGACGCAGGTATCTGCCACGTCTATGTTCATACTAAGGCCGATTTAAAAATGGCCGAACGCATTATCATTAATGCTAAGTGCCAAAGACCAAGCGCGTGCAACGCAGCCGAAACTATTTTAGTAGATAAAACGATCGCAGCAGAATTTCTGCCTGCGTTAGGTGCCGCTTTGAGTTCTCATAAAACCGAAGTCAGAGGTTGTGAGCAGACCCAGAAATTTATTTCGGCGGCGAAACGTGCCACCGATCAAGACTACCGCACCGAACACCTTGGACTTATTATAAATATCAAAGTCGTCGATGGCCTTGAGGCTGCGGTCAGTCACATCGAAGCCTTTGGCTCCCATCACTCCGATGCGATTATTACGTCGGACGAGTCCGTGGCTCGCCAATTTCTTGCCCAAATCGACAGTGCCTGTGTTTATTGGAACGCCAGTACGCGCTTTACGGATGGTGGGGAGTTCGGCTTTGGGGCCGAAGTGGGCATTAGTACCGACCGACTTCACGCTCGGGGACCTATGGGGTTACGCGAATTAACCACCTGGAAGTTCGAAGTTACTGGAACTGGGCAGATTAGATAACCTTTTTAGCGGTTTTCCGTTTGACAGATAGGGTCGCGGAAACCTTTCTTACCCTTCCTTTTGGCTACTGGGGTGGTAGCTCAGTTGGTTAGAGCGCCGCACTGTCACTGCGGAGGTCGCGGGTTCGAGTCCCGTCCATCCCGCCAGCCAAAAGGGTGACTTTCTTGGACCGCCCCCGGCGACCAGGAGGTCACCCTTTTGCCGAACGCTAACTGTGTATCCTTTTTTCTTTCCCCTATCGCAGATGGTGACAGAAATTAAGGTATCCTATGAGCAAAAAAGTTCTGATTATTGGAGCAGGTGGCGTTGGTAACGTCGTCGTCCATAAATGTGCCATGCATCCGGAAGCGTTTTCGGAAATCATGTTGGCCTCGCGCAATGAAAATAAATGCAAAGCCATCGCGAGTGACGTGAAAGCTGCTACGGGTCGCACGATAAAAACTGCTGCCCTCGACGCCGACAACGTACAAGCCACCGTCGCCCTGATTAAATCTTTCGGTGCAGAGTTGCTCATCAACGTTGCCCTTCCCTATCAAGATCTCCCCTTGATGGACGCCTGCTTACATGCCGGCATTCACTACGTCGACACCGCCAACTACGAGCCACCTCACTTAGCTAAGTTTGAATATTCCTGGCAGTGGAATTACCGCGAGCGTTTTGAAAAAGCCGGTTTAATGGCATTACTTGGTTCTGGATTTGATCCAGGCGTGACCAATGTGTTCTGTGCCTACGCCCAAAAGCATCTCTTCGACACCATTGATACTATTGATATCATGGATGCGAATGCAGGCGACCACGGCTACGCCTTCGCTACCAATTTTAATCCCGAAATTAATATCCGCGAAATCACTCAGCGTGGACGCTATTGGGAAAAAGGTGAATGGAAAGAAACCGAGCCACTCGATCCCAAACTTCGCGTTGATTACAACTACCCCGTCATCGGACCTAAGCCCAGCTACCTTCTCTTCCACGAAGAATTAGAATCCCTAGCGAAGAATATCAAAGGTCTGAAACGTATTCGTTTCTTCATGACCTTCTCGGATAACTATCTCAACCACCTCAAAGTTTTACAAAATGTCGGCATGACTCGAATCGACCCCGTTGAATTCCAAGGTCACTCGATTGTTCCTATTCAATTCCTCAAAGCCTTGTTACCTGACCCCGCTTCGCTGGG
>CANCLV010000023.1 GCA_947378905.1 Opitutia bacterium | reverse complement strand
TCACGCTTAATGCGTAATTTGAATTCTTGGTCTTGGATTTCGAATTCGGAAAGGTCCGACTTCTTCATTAAATCCACGACTTGTTTGATCTTAGTTAGGTCCAATGTTTTGTCCTCCGTGAGGGGGTTTCACGATAGATACATCGGGTCTTAGCAACTAATCAACATCTCATTCCATCAAACTATCAGGAATTTTACCTAAGTCTTTCTTGATAATGGACTTAAAGAATAATGATAGCCAAGCTGGGTTGACGTCGGTTTTTGGGGTAGAAATAGGCCCTTTTACCGTAATTTTGGTATTATTTACCAGGTTTCGGCTCAAATTCAGTATTTGTAGGGGGGTAAAGCTACCAGATTTAGGAACCGTGAACTGGCCATTAAAATCAACGTCAGAATCCTTGATATGAATCTCTCCATTTAACCCTAGATAAGATTGGGAGCCCATAATCATCATGTCGGGGAAGTAGGCGGTACCATCTGCACACCCAAAGTGGCCGTTGATGTGGTCAAGCGTGTAGGTGGTAGCTTCAATGCCGAGGGATTCCAGAATAGTCGACAGTCCGCCTAGCAGTCGGATTTTTTTCAAATCGGGGCTATAGAGATCAAACGACCCAAGACCTTTAACCTCCGTGGGGTTATCGATGTCCACGGTGCCATGGAAATTAAAGTTTAAGTTGGATCCGGGTTTAAACATTTCCACCGACCCCGCTTTAACGCCTTTTAGTTTTTCAGTGAGTCGAGTGATTTTTAAAGTATCACAATTTTTCAATTCCAAAAATACTTCAGATTCGTGCGGAGACTTTCCGTTGAGTTCAAATTTAACATCACCATCTGCTAAAATGAAACTCGAACGCGCAGAAATGACATTATTTTTGCTAACGACATTAATTTTAAAATTCCGACTTTCCACGCCCCAGGCTTTAAAGAGATCTAAACATTGTGCATTGGCTTCAACATTTAATCCGTTTTCGGTTGGAGTTACAAACAGGTCAAAAGAGTGGCTACTTGGTAACTCAATTTTTTTCAGAATTTCAGCAAAACTATCCGTGCTACAATCGGCTGCAATCCATGGCTGAAGATTGCCACGAAGTGAAATCACGGGCCCTGCCAAGGCAGCAGGCTTACGCCAATCCCAAGCAACACTTCCATGAACGGAACCGTCCTCTTCGGATTTTCCACCAGCCAACTCTTCAATGCCAATTCGGGTATACTCCGAACTGGTATCTACAGAAAGTGTTACCCGTCGAAAGGGTGCAGTTAATAGGGTAAAATCGTCCATACGGACGCGCCCTTTAACAGCCGCAGCAACATCCCCCCAGCGTCCAACGACATCAATGGTCGCTCTTGGGTCTTTTTTAATTTCAAACATTTTCCAAGTGTCCACCCACCAGCTCCCTAAAATTTCATTGAGCGAGTTAGGGTGAACATCACCACGGAGTCTTAAATTAAATTCACCTTTAGTTTCTAATGCACAATCTAACTCGCCGCGAATGGTAGTGAGCTGGAGGTTTCTTAATTGGAGAGGAAAGGGCTTTCGCTCAGGTAAAAAAGAGAAGCGCGTAATCATCGCCAGATCTCGATTGGATGACAGACTCTTTTGACTAATTCCTAATGCATCGAGCCCAGTGAAACTGATTTCACCTTCGGCCGACTTAAATTGTTGTCCGTGTTCAATGACAGCTTGGGATAACCCAATGTACCCATCAAGTTTGACTCTCGATTTTTGTAGCACCTCTTTGACGCTAGAAAATGCATTCAACTCATTGGCAGAAATCTGTGCATAATTTATTCTCCACGAGAAATCTCCGATTGGACTGGTAGATGCATTGACCCAACTTAATTCACCGACGGCTTCAGACTCACGACTTTGACTCTCAAAAATAGCTCGGATACCAGATATGCCATTAATAATTTTAGGCGTGAAATGGGCACGGAATTGAATGCCGTCTAATTGTGGAAGAGAGCCATCAACACCAATAATATGTCCGGAAACTGAGCGATTTTCCTCCGCCCCTTTCATTTCAACAACGATATGTTTAATGCTATAGTTTTTATAACTTAAATAATCTACAGCACTTTGAAGTGACCATTTATCAATCCGCCCCTTCTTGTTAATTTGAATGCTGCCGAGAATCTCTAAGGTGCGTGCTTGAAAGTTTGGAGTGCCTGTTGCGATCTCGTGATTGGCCAATACCGCCTGGAGTTTGAGTTCCGCACCACCGGTCGCCTCACTATTAGCGTCCATTTGAATTGACCCACCACCTGCTTCTTTGGTGAGCGCTACCATTTCTTCTAATGCACTTAAGTAACGGCGGGTTGATTGAGCGATTGTTTCAGTAGATTGCTCGGAATCCTTCGACCAATTGTTTTGAATGCTGAGGAGATTGAGCGGCAATTCGCCTTCTAGGGAAATCACGAAATTGCCAGTTCGCGTGCGGCAAATCGGAGCGGTTAGCCAGTTTCCTTTACGTACTAAATCTATTCTTAAGTCTTCTAGTAAAAGATGTTTTTCTCCTAATTTTGAAATACTCGCAGGGCAAATTATTTTACCACCGCGTAGATTGAAACGTTGCGGCGAAATTTTAAGAAAAAGTAAATGGCTTGGCGAAATTTGAAATTCCATCCGCTCCGCAGTAAAAACCTCTCCCGTGATGCCTGCTACCTCGGCCGAGATGTCATCAGCCGCTAGTGAAAGATCGGGCTGAATCCATAAATTTCTTGCCTGAATTTTAACCCCTTTTTGTTCGATTTGATTTAAGATAATTTGACTTACACTCTCGGGTAGCCGAACGGGAATTTGGTTATTAGCTACCCACAAAAGTAGTAACTGAAATAGGAGTAAGAAAACTAAAATTACTGTCCCTAAACTACGGACTATTTTTTTAAATCGGCTGGTCGATTTAGATTCGCTCATCGACTCGTACTATTTAACAAGGGGATGAGGATTTCGGCTAAATTGGCATCGAGTAAAAAACTGTCATCATCATTTTCATCGCGCAATAAAACGGCGGTGTTGTTGAGAGGTTCGGTGCACCAGTAGTTGCGAAGAGATTCGCTTGCACCGGTCGAACCGGCTGCTGCTTGATCGGTGATGCGAAGTAAATATTTCCATTCACCGGCACCAATATCACGGGTGGGGAACTCGGTTGCCTTAACTTGGGCGAGGGTATTGGCCAATCGACGGCTGGTTGCCGCATCGAGTTTTCCTGTGCCTGCCCAGTTGCCATCGGGTCCAAGACGAGCTTCGCCGATGACTTTGCCATCTTTACGTTCTGCAATGCGTAACCCCACTACTTTTGTCCCCGTGGCTAATTCATTGATCATTCGATTTCTCCAAAACTGCGGTGCTACGTTTTGATAAGCATTACGCAGGAGTGATACTTCACAAACTCCAGCAAAGGCTGTGCCTTTTTGGTGAACTAAATAGGTGCCCGCTGGTTTGTTTTCGGGTCCAGGATAAAATGAAACAGCGAGTTTTTCACCCCCGATTTCAATTTCAACTTTATGTAATGGTTCTGGGGGTAATGAGGCTGCTGGAACCAACCATGTTTCATTCAAAGTCTTTTCACCTTGTCGTAAATTAATTGCTCGAAGCTGACTTAAGTCTGCTAAGAACTCTTTAATCAACTGGCTATCTCCTTCGCGACGTTGAATTGCAGTTGATCCTGGGGTTACAGGAATTTCCCAGCGTGTATCCTTTCCGGTCGACTCTAAGCGATGTAAAGTGATGGTGCGTCCGCCAGAGGTTAAATTAAATCCAGTGACAATTTCGGGATCGAAATCTACGGGGCGAGTTGAGGTGAGAATGGCCCGTGGATTGTACCATCCACCCAAGTCTTTGGTTTCGATAAGAAAGACGGCATCGCTCTCTTCGAGTTTGGCCCAGCACTGCGTAGAATTTTTGATATTTTTACCAATCAACAGAACTTGGCGACGAGAGCTACCTTCTAGTGCGATGCGGATGACGGGATCAGTAAGGCCCATCTCATCAGACATTTTTTCCGCAAACTGTTGAACGCGAATATTAACTAAATTAGCTAGGGCTTGGGTAATTCTCTCGGGGTCCGCCAGAGTTTCAAAAGGAGCGGTAAAGCGCCATTCTGGGCCTTGTCCTCGTCGACCGGGCCGCACACGTTCTTCGTAGGAAAGATTAGTCACTACGTCTGTATCTTGTATTTTTCGACGTGTGGAAATCGCACGGACTTCAAATTCCGCAATTTCAAAAACTTTATCTACGCGATAGGTTTCAGGCTTAGCTTCAAGGGCGGCAGCCAGCGCATCCCCGACAGGAATAATTTTTTGATTATCAGTGGTTAAAATAAATAAGCGGTGGGTTTCTTTATTTTCTCCAATTTTAATTTCCTGTGATTGGTTATTCTCTGTGACTGTTTTAAGTGTCCACCTTGGCTTTTCTAAACCGTAGGTTTCCAAGTTGCTTCCATTGGCTTTTACTTCGTTCACACTAAAACCCTTTTCACTATCGATAAAACGTAGTTCATCGATGATGCGTTGAACGGACCATAAATTTGCTGCCCATTTGTAGGGCGAGTTTACATACCAAAACGCCCCCTTTTTTTCTAAAGCAATTTTTGTTCCGTTATCTGTAATTTCTAAACTAGTAATGCCTGTCGGAAAAAGTAAGTTCTGACTTACGGGTGCTACCGTATGCGTGACGCTCGCACGCCAGACCAAGCCAAACACAACTAGGTTGGCGACAAATAAGATAAGGGTGGAGCGGGCTATCCGCATAGAGCCTTAATTTCTGCGACGCCAAATAGAAATCGCAAGCCCGAGTGCTAAAACAATTGCAGGAATGCAACCAAAGCGAAGGGCTAATGCCCAAAAGTCTGCTGCTGTAGCGGTAATTTGATAGGCGCTGGCAACATGAGGGGTAATGGATACGGCCCTGTCGCGATCAGCCAACCATGCTGCGGTTTGAATAATGAAGGCCTGATTGCCGCCTCGATTAATTTTTTGATTCGTAGCTATGTCTGATGACCCAATTACAACTAGTCTCCCGCCCGAACTCGTGGTGCCCTTGCGAATCCCCGCCGCTCTCTCAGCTGCCACCGCAACGCTCAGAGGTCCAGGTTGGTCGCGATTCATATCATACTTAAATGGGCGACGTTGATAATCGGTTTCGCCCCACGAATTATCTGAACTGAAAATAAGGGGTGTAACCGAAAGAGTGCTGTCTGGTGTACTACCGTCATCGAACTTAACATTTCTAAAACGTGAGCCGATGATGGGTAAGTCTTGTTCTTGTAGAACACGAGTCAGGGCATTGGGTTTATCTACTAAGCGACGAAGTACGATGTCACCTTCGGCCGATCGCCCCGAAGGGTCTTGCTCTTGTAATTCGCAGTCGGGTGAAAAAATTGCCCAGTCACTCAAAATAGTATCCAACCCATGGGCTCTTGCAGGTTCGAGTAGTGCTAAGACCCGACCATTTCTTTCGTATAAATAAGTTTTGATTAATTCTACTTCGAGTGGAGAAAACGAAGTTTGCGGACCCATGATGAATAAGACCGAAGTGTCGCGCGGAATTTCCTTACTCGTCGTTAGGTCGAGCGTCCGCAGGGTGAAATTCCTGTTTCTTAATTGCCGTGAAAGTTGCGACATACCGCGCAGCGAGGAGGAGTCTTCGAGCCCTAATTCTCCGTGTCCCTTGATGACATAGCCAATCGCTGGGCGCTCTTCCGTTACTTCCAAGAGTCCTGATGTCACGACTGACTCTCCTTTAAATAAAGCCAGGTTGTTGGGTGTAACTTCAATTAACTCCGTTGAGCTGATATATTTCACACGGTTACCGCAAAGAATAATTAAAACCGTATTCCGTGCGGGCGGGCCATTTTGTGCAGCCACCTCCGACAGTAACTCCTGATTTAATCCTGTACTGACTTGAATGACATTAAGCCATTCATCGCCTTGCTTGCTCGATTCAAGTTTATAAGCCTCCAATAATTTTCCTAACTGCACGCGCAGGGCTGCATCATTCTCGGAAAAATTATCATTTAATACGAGCGCTCTCACCCAATTTTTATTTTTCTTATTACCGACCGGACTTTTCCGACTCGCTACTTTAATTGTTTCGACGGACTCGGCAGAGAGTGAGTGCCGTTGATCAGATGTTAAATCGTAGCGAAAACGAAAATCACTTTGTTCGGCTAGATAGTTCACCATGAGAGCCAAGCCAATAGCGAGAAGGGTTTGGGTTAATCGATTCAGTCTCCGAATCGGTCGCACCACGCTAAAATCATCACGCGGCACACTCATTTTATTCTTGGCCCTCCACGGCTAAAATTGCCAAACCTAGGCATAATAAATTTCCAGTAATATAAAGAACGAGTGGGCGTGAATCGATAACGCCTGCGGCAAAGTCTTGAAGGTGGCCAAACGTCCTTAAATGCGAAGCAGGTTCACGCAACCATCCTAGCCAGGTCCAACTTTCAATCGGTAAAGATTCTAAAGCACCGCCCGCGGCAGTCAGACCTAGCAGTGTTATAAAAGTGAGTAACGCGGCGAGTGCTGAACTACGTGTGAGGCAGCTACATAAAATTCCAATAGCGATATGGAGCAGCCCACTCATGAAAATAAAACAGAGAGCACCAATCAGAACACTGGGGTCACTAAGTCGTTGTTCATTTACTGAGCCTAGGCGAAAATTTACCAGAAGTGTGAAAGGAATAAATCCCAGCCAAAATACTACCCAGGTAATCCAGGCTGATAAAAATTTGGCCCAGACAATCGCCGCAATGCTGGCGGGCGTAGTGAGTAAAGATGAGAGCGTGCCGGCTCGACGTTCCTCGGAAAAGCTACGCATTGTTAGCAGCGGCAAAATACAAAGCAGAGGCAGCCAGAATAATTTAAATGTTCCTTCTACTGGAGTCCAGGGTTGAGGTGATCGACTGCACTCTAACAACGCGAACCAGTAAATGGTGCCCATGAGAGTTAAGAATAGTCCGGCGGTTGCCCAAGTATTCCATGAATAGATAACGACTCTTAGTTCGTGGAAAAGTAATGTTTTAAAGTGTCGCATCTCAGTTTCTTAATCCGTCGTTGGTGGTTCGTCGGGTTGCAGCTAAGAAAATATCTTCTAGGCCATAATGTTCTTCAGCGATTTCACGTATAGAAATACCCGTCTTAATTAAATGGGCCGCTAAATTTTCTCGGATAGGTGATTGAGTTGGGATGACAATTTTGTAGCGACTCCACCCGCCACTCAAACTTTCCTGAATTTCGACTTTTGCAGCACTCTCAATCTGCAGACAAATTTCTAAAAGTTGGGAGAGGGGAGTGTTGCTGATTAAATGAAAGACGGAATCGGGTAAAAGTTCGCGTCTTAATTCTTCTGTTTTGCCTTGGGCGACTAAACGGCCGCGATTGATAATCACTACTTTATCGCAGACTTGTTCAACTTCATGTAAAATGTGGCTGGAAATTAAAACCGCCATTTGCCCGCGTAAGGAGCGGATTAAATCTCGAATTCCTAGAATTTGATGTGGGTCGAGGCCAATGGTTGGTTCATCTAAAATAATCACTTTAGGCTGAGCGAGCAGGGCATCCGCAATGCCGACGCGTTGACGAAAACCCTTGGAGAGATGTCCGATGAGTCTGCCTTTCGCGCGACGAGTGAGATCGCAATCGAGCATTACTTTTTCTACGCGTTCTTGAACATTTTTACTTTCAACGTTCTTAAGTTTTGCGCGTAGGGTTAAATATTCTTCAACACGTAAATCATCCGGCAGGGGATTATTCTCGGGCATGTAGGCCAGATGGCTTTTGGCGGCTGCTGGATTAAGTGAAACTGATTCACCCCAAATAGTCGCGCGTCCTGATGTACCTGCCATCGTACCCGCCAAAATTTTCATCGTGGTGGATTTGCCTGCACCATTCGGACCTAAGAATCCAACAATCTCACCGGGGGCTACGGTGAAGGACAAATCTTCAATCGCGGTGAGCGAGCCGTAGCGCTTTGTAAGTAATTCAGCCACCACGGCGGCAACGGGCTGCGACGTGGGCTCGGTCATTTTATTTTCCTTTTGAGGGAATCGGATCGGGACTGAGCGGTGTTAATAAAGCGGGCTCAGAACGTACTAACCAGCCTTTATCTTGAGCCCAAACATGCGTCGCTTGTAGGCGTTTATCCATGAGATTAATCCACTTCACCGCACCTGCGTTGTCACCGCGGGTTAAAGCTAAATTAGCTAAAACATACATCGCATAACCTCTCAGAGTTTCAGGTGCTAAATTATCTTCCGCCACTGAAGTGATAATCGCCTCAGCGTTTGCTTGGCCTAGTTCTTGACGGCTTAGTCCCGAGAAAAGTTTTGCTCTCGCAGCAATGGTGTTAATAGCGGGAGTTTCGCCAGCAACGGCTGCAACGGCTGCCGCTTCATCATAAGTTTTAGCCGCTTCATCTAATTTATTTTTTCTCCGTAATTCATCCGCGACTTCAATGAGTGCAATGGCCGCTAAAGGTTCTTTCGGATGGGCTGCTGCAAAGGCGCGACGAGATGTGTCGTCTTGGCAGGCAACATAGGCTTCCCCCAGGGCTTCGCGTTGGGCCTCTTTCCAAAAATAAAAAGCTAAGAATGCAAGAACTCCGACGACGACGGATGTGATGGATCGAACAATAACCGTTTTGTTTCTTTCCCAGAATAACCAGAGGCGATCCTCGGCATCGGCATTGGCAAAATCTTCATCTACGACGACCAAATTGCGGTCGTCATCGGCTTTGGTGCGCTTGGGTGGACGGTTTTCGGACATATAAATAACCCTTAACATTGCACGGTCAGTGTCAACCCCCGCCTCCCCCTCTAATTGGCTTGTTGCCACTGCTAGGACTGCCAATTATGCAGGTAATTATGAATGCTACTAATACTGTCATTGCGGCCTTGAAGTCCGCACAGTCCGAGGGCCAAATTTCTGCAGTCACTTTCAGTAACGCCTCCCGTTGGTTAGAAACAAAACACTTACCTTCGGCAATTACAGAGACTTTAACCGATTTAATCGAAAAATCAGCCTGGGCCGAAATTGAGGACCGTTTTTATAAGGGCATCGCCTTCGGAACGGGTGGAATGCGGGGTCGCACGGTTGGTCGCATCAACGCCGCCAATGAAATTGATTCTAGTGGTCAGCCTATTCGGGCCGCGGTGGGATCAGCCTGTTTGAATGACGTTAATATTTTAAGGGCGGGCTTGGGTTTATGGAAACATGTCTCAACCCATCATGAAAAGCCACGCTTAGTCATCGCTCACGATGTCCGTCACTTTTCAAAACATTTTGCCGAACTTCTTGCGTCGACTTGGATCAAGTTGGGCGGGGAAGCTTTTCTTTTTTCCGGTCCACGCTCAACTCCTCAATTAAGTTTTACTCTTCGACATTTAGAAGCTCATGCGGGGGTTGTTATTACTGCGAGTCATAATCCATCTCACGATAATGGATTTAAATGTTATCTGCATGACGGGGGACAAGTCACTCCACCCGCAGATACTGCGATTGTAGATTTAGTTGGAAAAATTGAAGTCGCTGAAGTAATTCCATTTTTAGAAATCGATTTGAACGGTGTTCAATCAGTTGCCCAAACTGTTGAAGAGGCTTATTTAACAAGATTAGTAAAAGGTGTGATTGACCCCGAAATCATGGGTCGGCATGCACCGAGCGTTGTTTACACGAATCTACATGGCACAGGGGATGTGATGGTGATACCGGCCCTCCGTCGATTGGGCATTGATCCCCACGTAGTCGAAGAGCAACGCGAGCATGATGGACGTTTTCCAACGGTCCCTTCGCCTAATCCAGAAAATCCTGCAGCCTATGTTCTCGCTTTAAAATTAGCGACGGAGGTTAATGCTGATATTGTTTTAGCAACGGATCCTGATGCTGATCGTGTAGGCGTTGCCTGTCGCCAGGCTGAAGGAGGGTATCGTTTGCTCACGGGCAACGAAGTTGCTGCACTGCTTACAGAATTTAGAATATCCGCGCTCAAAGATAACGGAATTATTCCCGCTACAGGTTCCACCTCGGCTGTCGTAGTAAAATCACTCGTGACCACTCCGCTCGTAGAAAAAATATGCAATCGTCACGGTGTGCGTAGTTTGGAAACACTCGTTGGCTTTAAATGGATTGCTCGTAAATTAGAAAAATGGTCTAAGAAAATTTGTGAAAATGGTTCAGTTGATTTCTATAACCTGCCACTTAATCGACGCGCACCGCTTGCTCTACGTAACGGTAACTTCTTTATTTTAGGGGCTGAAGAGAGTTATGGATATCTCAGCGATGATGCGATTCGTGATAAAGATGCGAATGGTGCCGTGATGATGCTTTGCGAATACGCCGCTATTCTTCGCTCTCGTGGTAGAACCCTGCTCGATGCTCTCGACGCATTGCATTTAGCCTACGGCGCACATTTTGAGGATTTATTAAATATTTCATTCGAAGGAGCGGAAGGCGCGGCTGCTATTCGTCGCATTGTCAGTTCTTGGCGAAATCATCCTCCTAAAGAAATTGATGGCGTGAAAGTAACTAAAATAACGGACTACGATCAGGACAGGGTGATGGATAGTGAAGGCGAACAAGTACCACGTGAAGAATTTATCATGGCGGAGATGGCAGATGGCTCGCGCATCGCTGTTCGAGCTTCGGGCACTGAGCCAAAGGTTAAGTTTTACACCTTTACTTCAGCGAAAACGGAAGATGCTGACGATTTGAAATCCGCCCGCGCCCGTGCGAAAAAACAAGCTTTGTCTTTACGAACCTGGTTGGAAGCGGATGCTCAAAAGCGTGCTAAAACTAAATAATATGAAATCACTTTCTATTCTTTCATTAATACTTTTAGCGGGTTGTGCGATCCCAGCTAATGATTCCTCTTTCCGTGCAGAAAAAACTCCTGTTGCCGCCGTCTTAGCCGGCGAAAAATCAGGCGAAGGACAGTTAAGCCAAAGAGTTAAAGAGGCTAATGAAAAGAATGACCAGCGCCTGAAAGCCGGTGATTGGCGCGCGATTAAGCCGGCCGTAGGTCCGCAGCCTTAAACCGCTCCGCCGCTCCGGAAAATTCTTGCCGCTAAATCTTCAGGGACGTCTTCGGTGCTCTTGGCAGCACCGATACCTTGCATTAAAATAAAACGACATTTGCCCGAGCGAACTTTTTTATCCCGCTTCATCGCTTCCATTAACTGTTGAAGCGGTAGTGGAGAGCGTAATTGGGTGGGTAGACTGTAGGCCGCTAAAGTTTTTTCTACAGCCGTAACTTCTGCAGCGGTGCATTGACCCAATTCCGCCGATAAACGTGCGGCCATGACTAAGCCAATGGCCACGGCTTCACCATGTAAGTAGGTTCCATATCCAGCCACTGCTTCAATGGCATGACCAAAGGTATGACCTAAATTGAGTAGCGCTCTACCGCCTTCTTTTTTGGTCTCAAATTCATCATCACTGACCACGCTAGCTTTAATTTCTACGCAGCGACGAATCACCGCAGGGAGCTGTGGGCTCTGCCAGGTGAGTGGAGCCATCGCCTGAAGATCGTTAAAGAGTTTTTTATCAGCAATGAGTCCGTGTTTAATCACTTCAGCCATTCCCGCTGCGAATTCGCGTGCCGGCAGGGTGGATAAAAGTGAGGTGTCGGCAAAGACGACGAGGGGTTGGTGAAAACTACCCACTAAATTTTTTCCAGCAGTTAAGTTAATTCCTGTTTTACCACCCACGGAACTATCGACCATCGCTAACAGTGTCGTGGGGACCTGGATGCATTCAATGCCGCGTTGGTAGGTTGCTGCAGTAAATCCTGCTAAGTCACCAATGACGCCACCGCCGATAGCGAAAACACTGCCATCACGGGCGATACCTTGGGCAGCCAAGAAATTCCAAAGTCTTAATAGTTCATCCGCTGACTTTGCTTTTTCGCCATCCACTTGAGTGATCATAATAGGCATCACTGCGGAAATCTTTTTAATTAAGTCAGGCTGAGCTTGTGCAATGGCAGGTGAGGTTACGGCCACACACTTCTTATTTTTTTGAATGTGACTTTGGGCGGTTTGCAAAACATCCGACCACACGCCGGCACCAATTCGTACAGGGTATGAATGTTGAGAGAGTTTAACTTGTACACTTTCCACGGTCATGAATTTAACCTGAGTTATTCAATCGACGGTGGCAAGCCAACCTATACTTCCAGCCCTAACACCGACCTTGCATAGGCCTTTTTATTAAATGGTACGAGGTCTTCAGTGGTCTCACCTAAGCCAATAAATCTAACGGGAATACCGAGTTCGCGCACGATGGCAACGAGTGCGCCCCCTTTAGCCGAACCATCTAATTTGGTGACGATTATTCCGGTTAACTGCACGGCTTCATGAAAAACTTTAGCTTGTTCGAGTGAGTTTGCGCCCAAGGAGCCATCCACCACTAACCATTTTTCGTGGGGCGCACCAGTTAGAGCTTTATCTGTTACTCGCACGATTTTTCTAAGTTCCTCTAAAAGATGAGTTTTGGTATGCAGTCTGCCCGCTGTATCTAAAATAACGTAATCCGCACCTCGTGCTACTCCGGCTTTAATGGCATCAAAGGCAATCGCTGCTGGATCTGCTCCTGCCGCACCGCTAACAATTTCTGCTCCGGTTTTTTCTGCCCAAGATGCCAGCTGTTCACTCGCGGCTGCACGAAATGTGTCACAGGCCCCTAAAATACAACGTTGACCCATTTTTTTCCAGCGGGCAACCAACTTGGCTGCGGTGGTTGTTTTGCCTGCACCATTAATGCCCAAGAGCATAATAACCACGGGTTTTTGTGAGGGTGGATTCCACTCTCCGCAAATTTCTAAAACATTTTCGATGACTTGAGCAGCGGCTTCAGCTGGGCCAGCCTGACGCAACTCAGCATTATCTTTCCAAGCATTTTTGGCCGCTTGCACGGCCTCTTCTGTGGTTACTAAACCGAAATCTCCCGCAATTAATAGTTCGCGTAATTTTTCGACGGAGGACTCGTCCATTGGCCGAGCAAATAGATTAGTCAGTGCTGCGGTAGTACGCTGAAGCCCGGCTTTTAATTTTTCAAAAAAACCGCCACTCATTATTTAAGCTCCTTCTGCCTTACGTGGATCGCGACCAATCTGACCTTTATAGCGATCCAGAATACCATTTACAAAACGTTTGGATTCATCGGTCGAAAAACTTTTAGCGATATCTACTGCCTCATTGATCGTAACGATAGGCGGAATGTCGTTTCGTCTCATTAACTCAAAAATAGCCAAACGAAGAATAGCTAAGTCAACCTTGGCAATACGTTCAAAAGCCCAGTTCTCCGTAAAGCGTTTCACGACTTCGTCGATAAGGTCGATATCTTTAATAACTCCGTGAATGAGTTCTTCGGCGAATGAATAATAGTCACGAGGCTGTTCTTGTTCGCTGAAAAAATCAAAGAGTGCGGTTACTAAATCGCCGTGCCGTTGTGATTCCCACGAGTAAAGAAATTGCATCGCAGCGACACGGTTATCGTGACGACGATTCTTCTTTTGGGGTGCCGCAGGGGCGTTTTCTGCTTCAGAATTTTCCACGTTAATTTTTGTCAAAGGGTTCATCTAAATCTTCAAGCGTATCGAGTCTTTCTCCGAGCGTTTGGCGATGTTGCGCCATCACTAAGGCAGCCTGAGCAAATTCGGTTCCACGATCGAGCGAACCTAAGCAACGCTGTTCAGCTTGAGCACGATTATTAGTAACAACGATGCCATTGATTACTGGAACTTCGGAGCGAATGGCGACTTCCTGAAGAGCGACAGCGGTTGATTGTCCGATGATTTCGTGGTGAGGTGTATCGCCTGCAATGACCACTCCGAGGACAATGACACAGTCAAACTCACCCGATGAGGCTGTCATATTTGCTATATAAGGTAGCTCACCTGAACCCGGAACGCGTAATACCCGAATATTTTGTGGTGCGACTTTAGCCTGGGTTAAAGTGGCGACCGTTTTTTGTAATAAGGCGTCAACTAAATCGTTATTATAACTTGCTGCGACGATGCTAAAAACAAATTTTGCCCCTGAGATGTTGGGCGATGTTGGTTTGTCTTGGCTCATGTGCAGGAAGAACGAAAGGCTGATGCAACAACTTAAGTTATTACGTTCAAGCGGAAACGCTTAAGAAAAATTAAAAGGGTACTTGTTCGACGATTTCTAGCCCATAACCGCTAAGACCGACTACTTTTCGGGGGTTATTGGTGATTAAACGGATTTGCTTAAGTCCGACGTGTGAAAGTATTTGGGCTCCAATACCATAATCCCGTGCATCCATGGAATGCAGTCGAATGCCTTCATTGTCCGCTTTGATTCCACCAAAGGGTTGAGCCACGTGAACGATAACTCCGGTTCCAGCTTTAGCCACGGCTGCAAAACTTGCGGAAAGTGAATTGCCTTCGCCAAAGGATAAACCGTGGAACAAGTCGCCTAATAAATTTTCACGTTGGACGCGAACGAGGGTGGGCGAGCTTTGTGGTTTTCCGCGTACAAATGCCAAGTGTTGGCGACCATCGGGCAGTGAGCGATAAACACGTAATTCGAACTCGCCCCACTTGGATTGAAAAGGGCTGGTCGCAATTAACTCTACTAATTTTTCACTGCGGTGGCGGTACTCAATAAGCTGCGCGATTGAAATCATTCGCAGATTAAATTTCTTTTTTAATTCAATCAATTCAGGTAAGCGAGCCATCGACCCGTCTTCATTGAGAATTTCACAGATTACTCCGCTTGGGTGGAGTCCTGCAAGCGAAGCTAAATCGACCGCGGCTTCGGTATGACCTGCGCGTTGCAGCACCCCACCAGGTCGAGCCATGAGCGGAAAAATATGTCCGGGTTGGACGAGGTGCTCGGGTTGTGAATGCGGATCTGCTAAAATAGAAATCGTTTTTGCACGATCATAGGCGCTGATACCGGTCGAGATTCCTTCGGCGGCATCGACCGAAATAGCAAAAGCGGTGCGTTGGGATTCGCGATTCTCAGGAACCATCTGAGAGATGCCCAGGCGTTTGAGTTGGTGTTCGACCGTCGGCACGCAAATGAGTCCGCGTCCGTGACGAATCATCATATTAACCGCTTCGGGCGTGACCTTTGAAGCCGCCATGACGAAGTCACCTTCATTTTCGCGGTTCTCATCGTCTGTAACAATAACCAGTTTTCCCGCAGCAATATCTGCGAGAGCATCCTCTATGGTATCAAAGGGCTGGCTCATGGGAACGTCGGTAGGTGCAACTTGGCGACTATGAGTTTAGGTGCAAGCGAGGACACACATTCACCCTTAATTTATTAT
>CANCLV010000022.1 GCA_947378905.1 Opitutia bacterium | reverse complement strand
ATGGATTGTAAGAAAGCCCTCACTGAAGCCAATGGCGACATGGAGAAGGCCGTCGAAATCTTACGCATCAAAGGTATCGCGACTCGTAACAAGAAGGCTGACCGCAAGGCCAGCGAAGGTATTCTCGCCGTTCAAGTAGATGCTGATGGTAAATCAGCCACCTTACTCGAATTGAATTGTGAAACCGACTTCGTTGCGAAAAACGAAAACTTTATCGCTCTCGCTAAGGACTTAGTCGAACAAGCTAACAAAAATGGCGTCGATAACTTCCTCGATCAAGCCTACCACGCTGACAAGAGCCGTAAGGTGAATGACTTCTTAAACGATCAAGTCACCAAAATCGGCGAGAACTTAAAAGTCTCCCGTGTTTTAAAATTCCCTGCTTCTGGTTCCGGCCGCGTTTCAGCCTACGTTCACACGGGTGCTAAAATCGCTGTCCTCCTTGAGCTCTCGACCAAATCACCAGCCGGTGCATCCCATGCCGATGTTGCTGAATTCGCCCGTCAAATGGCGATGCAAGTAGTCGCTAATAACGGACGTTTCGTTCGTCGCGAAGATGTCTCTCCTGAAGTGGTTGCGAAAGAAAAAGAAATCGCTCTCGAATTCACTAAATCAGAAGCAGATAAAGCCATTGAAGAAGTGAAGCGCGTCATCGAAGATTATAAGGGTCAACTCACTGAACAAACTGCCGCGAATAACGCCGAAGCCATCGCTGAATTAACCAAGCGTATCGGTGTTGCTGAAAAACAACTCGTTGCTGCGGAAGGTCGTAAGAAATCTCAATTATCCAATATTGAGAAAATTATCTCCGGTCGCGTTGATAAGTACTTCGCTGAAGTTTGCTTACTCGAACAGTCATTCTTCCGTGATCCAGATAAGAAGGTTATCGAATTGTTAGCCGAACTCTCCAAGAAAATCGGAGAAGAGGTTTCCGTCGTTCGCTTCACGCGTTACACCGTAGGCGAAACCGCTGCTGAGTAATCAGTCTAATTCATCACTAAAAGGGCCGACTTTCCAAAGAGAGTCGGCCCTTTTCTTTACACGATTACTTTACCTGTTAGTCTTTGGGTATGGCATTTCGACCCGATATCTTTTGGCGTTCCGCTCGTGGCCATTGTCCTGATTGTGATCACGATATAAATCCACCTGGTGTTTCGATTTGGAAAAAATTATTTAACACACCGATTAAGTGTGCGGGTTGCGGAATGACTCTTCGACGTAAAGATGGATTTTTCCTCGGTTCAATTGTTTGGAACTACGGCCTGATTTCATTCGGTGTCCTGCCAATACTTTTATTGTGCCAGACTCGAAACTGGATCTCAACCGACCACGCTATTCAAATCGCCGTTATCTCAGCTTTCGTTCTCCCTTTTTTCATCCATGGGTTTGCCTGGAGGTTGTGGATCGGAACTTATTACGGATTCTTCCCCGATCAGTTACCGTCTACGGGTCGACGTCTAGACGACTAGTTTTTGCGAGAGGCCATCTGCGTGATGAGCGTACAGAGAAAATCTGTATTCGCTTCACAGGCACGCAGATTTTGTACGGCATCCTCAGTCAGTTGCTTAATGCGTACATGCGTTGCTTCGACCCCGTTAAGATTGGTGAAAGTTAACTTCCCATTATCTTTATCCGCTCCTACTGGCTTGCCTAAGCTAGCCGCAGTTCCGTGTGCATCTAATAAATCATCTACCAGTTGGAAAGCGATGCCCGCTTGTTGTCCCGCGAATCTAAAATGTCCGAGGTCTTTTGCTGATGCGCCGCCAATGCGTGCACCCATTGTTAGTGATACACTTAACATCGCCGCAGTTTTTCCGCGTAAAATTAATTCAAGTTTCTCGGCCTGATTCTTCTTATCAGTCGTATTCATATCTTCTGACTGTCCACCTACGAGTAAGGTCGATCCCGATGCCTCAGCTAGTTCACCGACAAGTTCTTGAACGAGGGTAGGATTATCTGAGTAACCTTGAGTTAGAAGCTTAAAGGCTAAAGGGATGAGGGCGTCGCCAGCGAGCAGGGCAGTGGCTTCGTCGAACGCTTTGTGACACGAGGGTCTTCCACGACGTAGGTCCGAATTATCCATGCAGGGTAAATCATCATGAATGAGTGAATAGGTATGAATGCACTCCAACGCCGTCGCTGCGTGGCGTGCATCTGCATCCGCACGAAACGCTTTAGCTGCTGCTAAACAGAGCACCGGACGCAAGCGCTTGCCACCCGCGTCGAGCGAGTAGCGCATGGCCTCATGTAAACGTCCAGGTTTAGTTGTCGCAGGAGGCGTCAGTGAACGCAGCGCCTTTTCTGCTTCTTGAATTAAGTCGTCGAATTGCTTCTGGAAAAGCGCAGCATCCATTTTATTCTTCGCTTTTACCTAATTTGAAAAATGTAGCGGTGCGACCGACAGAGCCAATGATTTCACTTTGAGTAAGGCGCGCGAGGGACTGAGCTTGTTGCTCCATGACATCGCGCTCGGCATTGAAACGCACTTTAACTAGGTCGGCATTTTTAAAGGCATCCTCTAGAAGTTTAGCGATACCATCATTGACGCCTAGCTTTCCCACAAAGACTTTAGGGTCCAGGGTTTGAGCTAGCCCACGCAACTTGCTGCGCTCGGCACTCGTTAAACTTGGTTTATCGCTCGATCCATTATCCATAAGCCGATTTCAAAGGTGTCGCTGGGAGAGTCAACGGGCTAATCTTCAATTCCGCCCGACTTTTAGCCTAATTTTACTCTATTTAACGTCCAAATACGGCTTGCATAGTTAAGCCCAACCTGTCACGACATTTGGCTTAACTTCGTTAGGGAGAGGGGCGGAGCCCTTCTCACGCTGGCCGGAGAGCGAAAGCTCTTTCCAGACGGAGGTACTGGCCAATCGGCGGGTCCTCGGGAATTTCTCCCAAGTCGGTCAAAAAATACAAAACCAAAACTCACCACACCTATGGCAATCAACAAGTCGGAAATCATCAAAAGCAATCAGAAGGATGCTAAAGACACAGGCTCACCTGAAGTCCAAGTCGCCCTTATCTCTGGTCGCATTAATCACCTCACCGAGCACTTGCGTGATCATCGCAAGGACTTCCACTCACGCCGCGGTCTCATCACGCTGACCAACCGCCGTCGTAAGTTGCTCAATTATTTAAAGTCGAGCGATCTGGATCGTTATAACGCCCTTATCGTTAAACTCAACCTGCGTAAGTGATTTAGGCGCTTAGCGCTGAGTCACCACGCACGTCCCAGCCCTTGCTGGGACGTTGCATTTCACCACAACAAAACAAAAACCCGCTGGGCAATCCCGTTCAGCACAAAAACCAAACAAAAAATATGAAACAACAACACTCCGTGACTATCGAAGAACTCGGTATCACTATCAGCACAGGTTCATTGGCACGTCTCGCTAATGGTTCTGTGACGATCAGCAAAGGCGAGACTACGGTCTTCGTTTCTGCTACCGCCGCCGAAGAATTGCGTTCACCCGACCAAGACTTTTTCCCGCTCACCGTAGACTACCGCGAAAAGTTCGCTGCCGCTGGCCGCTTCCCTGGTGGTTATTTCCGTCGCGAAGGAAAACCTTCCGATAAAGAAATCTTAACCTCACGTCTTTGCGATCGCCCTCTGCGTCCTCTCTTCCCCGAAGGTTTCCTTAATGAAGTTCAAGTCATCGGCTTACTTCTTTCGGCTGACCTCGTTAATGAGCCCGATATCTTAATGGTAAACGGTGCTTCCGCCGCGTTACTTTGCTCAGACATTCCTTGGAACGGTCCTATCGGTTGCGTTCGCGTTGGCCGTGTGGAAGGCAAATTCGTTATCAACCCAACCCACGAACAACAATTCGCTTCTGACCTCGATTTAATCTACGTCGGCAATGAACGCGACATGATGATGATCGAAGGTTCGGCTGACCAAATTCCTGAAGCAGACTTCATCGCTGCTCTCGCTTTTGCTCACCAAGCAATCCAATCCATCATCGCCGCTCAGCGTAAATTAGCCTCGCTCTGCGCGAAGAAGAAGAAAGCTTTCCCTCTCGTGGTTTGTGAACCTAAAGCCCTCGCGATTTGCGAACGTACCGCTGGCGAAGGTGACCAATTACAAAAAGCAATTTTCTTGGCTTCCAAGAAAGACCGTGGTGACGCGGTTAAAGCTGTAGTTGAAAAAGCTAAAGCTGCTTGCCAAGCCGAACTCGGTGAAGGTTTCGACGGTCGCCAAATCAAGATGGCTTTCGAAAAACTCCAAGAGAAAGTTTATCGCTCCGCTATCATCGAAAAAGGTCAGCGTGCTGATGGCCGTGGTACCAAAGATCTACGTCCTATCTCCTGTCAGGTCGACGTCTTACCTCGCGTTCACGGTTCTGCTATTTTCCAACGTGGCGAAACTCAAGGTCTCGTTTTAGCAACTCTCGGAACATCGAAAGATGCTCAAGAAGTCGACGCCATCACCGGCGGTGCGAAATCGAAATCATTCCTTCTTCACTACAACTTCCCTCCATTCTCAGTCGGTGAGACGGGACGTTTTGGTATGACCAGCCGTCGTGAAACCGGTCACGGTAATCTCGCTGAGCGTTCCTTGCTCTCGATTCTGCCTTCCGAACAAGACTTCCCATACTCCATCCGCTTAGTCTCCGAAATCATGGAATCCAATGGTTCAACTTCCATGGCTTCTGTTTGCGGTGGTACTTTAGCTCTCATGGATGCAGGCGTTCCTATTAAGGCTCCTGTTGCCGGTATCTCTTGTGGTTTAGTAACCGAAGAGAAAGACGGTAAAGTGGTTAAGCATCGCGTGCTTACCGACATCATCGGTGCCGAAGATCACTACGGTGACATGGACTTCAAAATCTGTGGTACCCGCGAAGGTATCACTGGTTTCCAGCTCGACCTTAAAATCCACGGTCTACCTTTCGACATCGCAACCGAAGCCATCATGCAGAACAAAGTCACTCGTGACCAAATTCTTACTATCATGGAAGGCACGATGCCTAAATCCCGTGTTGAATTGAAGTCCTGTGCTCCTCGCACTCATCGCATGAAGATTCCTGCTGACAAGATCGGTGCCCTCATCGGTCCTGGTGGTAAGAATATCAAGCGCATCACCGAGTACACCGGTTGCCAATTAGACATCGACCAAGATGACTCTGGTTGGGTTACCATCTTCGCCACCGACGGCGAAAAACTCGCTCGTGCAATCAACGAAGTGAACCTCATCTCCGCTCAAATCGAATTAGACAAGACCTACAAAGGTATCGTCCGCTCGGTGAAGGAGTTCGGTGCATTCGTTGAATGTCTCCCTGGTCAAGAAGGCCTCGTCCACATTTCTGAACTCGCTGACTTCCGCGTAAACCGTGTTGAAGACATCGTTAAGCTCGGAGATGAAATCATCGTTAAGTGCGTAGGCATTGACGACAAGGGTCGCGTACGTCTTTCCCGTCGTGCTGCGATTGCTGAAAAAGAAGGCCGTGAATACACGCCTGCTCCTAAGCCAGCCTTTGATCGCCCTGAGCGCCCACGTCGTCCCTTCCGCGAACGCGGTGGTGACAACGAAGGCGGCGAAGGATAATCACTTCAGCTAAGCAAAATAAAAACCCCGGTTCGCCGGGGTTTTTTGTTGGTGCGAATTATCGCTTCCGTAAATCGATCACGTAGCTTCGCGTAAACATATCGTGCCATGCACGACGGTCTTTCCGAAAGAGTGGAACGTGGAAATTGATGATACCCAGAATCGATGTAAAAGGATTAAAGAGGTTGATGAACGCAGCCTTCCAAGCGGAACGTAGTAAACACGAAAGAACACCGGGCGCTTCTTGGGTATAAAAATCGACCACCTTAAGGTTGAAGATACGCTTACCAATGGTCTGACCCGCGAAAAAGATTTCCTGAAGGGCCAGCCCGAGCCAAGTAACTAGAAAACAAATTTCACCTATTTGCGTAAGTGTTATGGCAACCGCTTCTAAGTCTTTTTCATCGGGATGCTCGGCCATCTGCATGAGTTTATTTTGTTCCTGAATCGAAGGATGCTGAATGACCTTCACGTATTGATTCTTAATTTTATTATAAAATGCATCCGCTCGTTCTCTGGCTGCTAATTCTTCGGTGTCAGCGAGGTGACCTGACAGGAATAACCCGAGAGCAATGAGCGGAATGATATCCGCCAAACAAGCCAAGGATCGCCAGCCGAATCCAGCGGGTGGCCGAGGTAGCGGCGGAGGGGTAGACGACTCAGCCACGTCCGTTTGCTCGCTCACAGGCGTCCAAAGTATTCTTCATGAGCATCGCGACAGTCATCGGACCCACCCCACCAGGCACCGGACTAATAGCGCTACTTAATTTAGATACGTTTTCAAAATCAACATCTCCAATAATAGCATAACCATTTTTCTTGGACGCATCCGCAACTCGGTTGATACCGACATCAATGACTACGGCTCCAGGTTTAATCATATCAGCCGTAATAAATTTAGGCTTACCGATCGCCGCAATCACGATGTCGGCCTGACGAACAATCGCCGCTAAATCTTTAGTTTGCGAATGTGTAATGGTGACCGTGCAATTGCACGCTTTAGAAATAAGTAAGATCGCTGCGGGTTTACCTACAATTAAAGAACGCCCAACAACCACGGCATGTTTACCAGTGGTTTCGATTTTGGAGCGTTTCAATAATTCAATCACCCCAGCTGGAGTACACGCAGCAAAAGCCCCAGGAATTTCTTGAACTAATTTTCCGATGCTCAGCGTGCCGAAGCCATCGACGTCTTTGTGCGATGCCACACGATTAAACACTTCGGTCTCGGATAGATGTTTGGGTAATGGAGCTTGAATTAAAATACCATGCACGGACTTATCGGCATTGAGCGCATCGATATGCTTAAACAGATCAGCTTGGGTGACGGTCTCGGGAAAAACTTTAATGCTAGCCTGCATGCCGACTTCGGCAGCGGTCTTTTGTTTCTTAGTTACATAGGAGACGGAGGCAGGATCTTCCCCGACACGAATGAATGCCACGTGGGGAATGACAGGCGCCAGCCGGGCCACTCGCGCTTTGATTTCCGCGAGAACCTCCTGGGCGATCAAATTGCCATCAATGAGTCTCATACCCCCTGTGTAAGATAAAAAGTGCGGGGAGGGCGAGATAACTTATTCATGGCTCGCCCTTTGACCCTGATTGGCTCTATGCAATAGGGGTGTCGACCGAAGACTCCATGCGCATCCATAAATTCCTGGCCCAAGCCGGGGTATGCTCCCGTCGCGAAGCCGAACGGCTGGTAGCCGAGGGTGGCGTTACGATTAATGGAAAAATCGCTGCCGTAGGTCAGCCAGTTAATCCCGAAACCGATGTCGTCCGTTATCGCGGTAAAGAAATTAAACCTCTGGCACGTAATGTGGTTTTAATGATGAATAAACCGAAAGGTTTTTTGTGCACTAACGATGACTCCCACGGCGGTCACACTGTTTTTGAAATGGTACCACCGGAGTACAAAGCGATTCGACTCTTCTGCGTGGGTCGTCTCGATAAAGACTCGGAAGGGCTTTTACTTTTAACCAACGATGGTAATTTAGCGAATAAAGTCATGCACCCCTCGGGTGGCGTGATTAAGCGCTACGAGGTTCACTTGAATCGTGACTACGATCCAAAGCTCACGCCTAAGTTAATCAAAGGCGCGATGGAAGAGGGTGAGCGCCTACGATTTAAGAAAGTAATTCGTAATCCGGAAAACCCTAAGCAATTAGAAATTCACTTAGACCAAGGCCGTAAGCGCGAAATTCGAAGACTCTTAGAAATTTTTGGTTTCCACGTCAAAATTCTGCGCCGTTTCCAAATCGGAAGTTTAGTTCTCCGTAGAATGCCCTCGGGTGATTGTCGCCCATTATCGCAAAAAGAGATTGGCATGATATTCGAGAACTAAGCCTTAAATAAAAGGAATTGCACCTGAACCCGCTTTAAACCACCCCTTTTATTATGTCCGTAGTTTACGATAAAAATAACCCTTTCCGCGCTAAGCTCGTTGATCGTCGACGTCTAAGCTCCACCTCGAGTCTCAAAGACACTCAACACTTTTCCGTTTCACTCGATGGAAGCGGACTATCCTACAAATGCGGAGATTCGCTCGGTGTTTTTCCGACAAACAACGCTCAATCGGTAACGGCTTTGCTTAAGGCTGCTGGTTTTACGGGTACAGAATCAGTCACGATCCCCAAAGACACTTCGGCAATTACTTTAAAAGAGGCGCTGACTAATCGTTTGGCTTTAAACGGCCCGACCTATAAGTTTGTTCAGCTTCTTCACGATCGCGCTACCGACGATGCACAGAAAGCTGAACTCGCTTCTCGAATCGCTGAAGCAGATCCCGAAAAAAAGAAATCATGGATCGAGCAGCGCGAGTACGTTGACCTCTTTGAAGAATTTTCTTCCGCTAAAATTTCCGCTCAAGAATTAATCGAGCTACAACGTAAGCTCATGCCACGCTTGTATTCGATTTCTTCCGCACCATCCAAGTATCCCAACGAAATTCATCTCACCGTCGCCGTCGTACGTTACGAAACAAACGGACGAAAGAGAGAAGGGGTATGTTCCACTTACCTCGCCGACCGTGCTCAGTTAAATACCGCTGAGGTACCTGTCTTTGTTGCTCATTCTCACTTTGGTTTACCTGCCGATGATTCTGTTCCTGTGATCATGGTTGGACCTGGTACCGGTGTTGCTCCTTTCCGTAGTTTTGTCATGGACCGCGCAACGCGAGGTGGCAAAGGTCGCAATTGGTTATTCTTCGGTGATCAACGTAAGGACCACGATTTCCTTTATGCGGATGAGTGGGCTGACTATTTGAAATCCGGTGCGCTGACCCGACTCGACCTTGCATTCTCTCGCGACCAAGCTGAGAAAATTTACGTCCAAGATCGCATGCGCGAAAATGCAGCCGAGTTATGGAAATGGATTTCTGAAGGTGCTTACTTCTATGTTTGCGGAGATGCGAAACGTATGGCGAAAGATGTCGACGCTGCCCTTCATCAAATCGTTTCCGAACATGGCAAGATGTCGCCCGAGGCCGCGATCGATTGGGTTAAGCAATTTAAGAAAGATGGGCGTTACCAACGCGATGTTTACTGAGCATTTTTGACCTATTTCCATAAATTCGTCACTTGCCTAAACACCTGTTTCCCTCCACTTAAATACTAATGCATCTCACGCACACTCCTCGCGTAGCCTTAGTCACTGGTGCCGGTCGTGGTATCGGTAAAGCCATCGCCGAACGCCTCGCTGCTCACGGTCACACTGTGATCTGCGTTTCCAAATCCGAAACCTGCGTTGCCGTTGCTAACGATATCATCGCCAAAGGTCTCAAAGCTAAGGCATTTCAAGTCGATGTCTCTGACGCCGCTGCCGTCGCCAAAGCTTGCGAACAGATTAACGCCGAATTCGGTGCTGTTGAAATTTTAGTGAATAACGCTGGCATCACTCGCGACAAACTCGTCATGGCGATGTCCGATCAAGATTGGAACGACGTCATCTCTACGAATCTCTCATCTGCTTTTTATTGGGTGAAAGGTCTCGTTCGCCCTATGACCAAAAAGCGTTGGGGTCGCATTATCAGCATTTCATCTGTAACGGGTGTTCAAGGTAACGCAGGGCAGGCCAACTACGCCGCCGCTAAAGCCGGACTCCACGGTTTGACCATGACCCTCGCTCGCGAACTCGCCGGCCGCAGTATCACCGCCAACGCCGTAGCCCCTGGATTTATTACAACCGATATGACGGGAGAGCTCACCGATGAGATCAAACAACGGATTCTCGGGGTTATCCCTCTGGGCCGTTTTGGCGCCCCCACCGATATCGCCGCAATGGTGGACTTTTTAGCCTCCGAAGAGGGGGGTTATATCACCGGACAGGTCTTTTCTGTTGACGGTGGAATGGCTATCTGACACCTAAAAACCCACAAAACCGACCTTTACTATGCCTGAAAATATCGAAAAACGTGTCACCGACATCATCGTTAAACAGTTGAGCGTCAACGCCGAGCAGGTCACTGCCGCCGCTGGCTTCCAAACTGACCTTAAGGCCGATTCGCTCGACCTCGTAGAAATCATCATGGCTTTTGAAGACGAGTTTGGCATCGCTTCAATTCCTGAAGAAAAAGCTGCGTCCATGAAGACCGTGGGCGACGCAATCGAGTATATCAAGGCCAACGCCACCAAATAATTTAACGGGCTCTTAGCCCGTAAACGTGAGCACACCAAGCAATCCTCGCCGAGTAGTCGTAACAGGCATTGGCTGTCTGACGGCTCTGGGTCCTGATACTGCAACTTTCTGGGACTCTTTGTTAAAGGGTCGCTCAGGTATCTCACGCATTACTCGTTTTGATCCGACTGACTTTCCTTCGAAGGTCGGCGCCGAAATTAGAGATTTTGATCCAGGTAAATTCATGGATCCTAAAGAAGCGAAACGTAACGATCGCTACACACAATACGCCGTAGCCGCTTCACGTATGGCCGTCGAAGACGCTAAGCTCGACGTTAACAAAATCGATTCCGAGCGCTTCGGTGTAATCATCGGCTCGGGTATCGGTGGAATGGAAACCATCGAAAACCAAGCGCGTGTTCTCATCGAGCGTGGTCCTTCACGTGTTTCTCCTTTCACGATTCCTTCTTTAATCGCCAACATCGCCTCAGGCGTTGTCGCTATCGAGTTCAAAGCTAAGTCGGTCAATTTCGGTGTAGTTTCTGCCTGTGCTTCTGGATCACACTCACTCGGTGAAGCGATGCGCCACATTCGCGATGGCCACGCCGACGTCATGCTCTCCGGTGGTTCTGAGGCCGCCATTACACGCTTAGGTTACGCTGGATTCTGTAACATGAAGGCGATGTCTACTGACTTTAATGATACGCCTGAAAAGGCTTCTCGCCCCTTCGATAAATTACGCGACGGTTTCATTATGGGCGAAGGCTCCGGTGTTTTAGTCATCGAAGAACTCGAACACGCTAAAGCTCGTGGTGCTCGCATCTATTGCGAACTCGCTGGCTACGGAGCGACCTGCGACGCTTATCACATCACCGGACAAGACCAAGAGGGCAAAGGCCTCGCACTCTGTCTCGATCGTGCATTAGCTGATGCTGATGTTAAAAAATCTGAAGTGAGTTACATCAACGCTCACGGTACATCGACTCCAATCAATGACCGTTGCGAATCTTTAGCTATCAAACGCTCCTTCGGTGAGCTGGCTCCTAGGATTGCTATCTCATCTACGAAGTCGATGACAGGTCACTTACTCGGTGCTGCGGGTGGTGTCGAAGCCGCGGTTTGCGTTCTCGCAATTCACAACGGCGTCGTTCCTCCAACCATCAATTACGAAAATCCTGATCCTGATTGTGACTTGGATTACGTGCCGAACAAAGCTCGTACGATGAAAGTCGACGTCGCGATTTCCAATAATTTAGGTTTCGGCGGTCACAATGCTTCGCTGGTCTTCAAGCGTCTTAAGTAATCGACTCGATAGCCTTTTCCCAGGTCACAGCTTCACCTTGAATGCCGTGAAGTTCTAGTGCTTGCTTGATTTCACCGTGCGTTGGCTCTGTCACGACGTGTTCAGGATCAGCCGCTAAATCAGGCCGAACTCGACGTACAACCGCCCACGCTGCCCATGCCCGCCACTTCTTTTGCGCAGCTCGCTCTCCTTTTACACGGTCAGCCAAATGTTGATAATGAACCCGTGCATTGCCGGTAAATTCTTCCGTGGGCTGACTGACTAACCAACCAATCGCTGCGTAGGGCAAAGGATTTGCTTTTAAGCACTCGGCATCAGCAGGGACATCACAATACAACGCACGATCAACCGCTAAAAGCGCACGTGCTGGTAAATTTTCCAGCCAAAGCTGTTGTCCGTATTGAAGGCACAAGTGATAAAGTTCTTCGCCCTGGTCATCGCGCAAGGCATTCAAGTCACGCCAGGATAGTTTTCGCTGACCGGACGGTAAATAGGGGCAGGGTGTAGCCACGAATTAAGGCCGGGCGTACGGATTGCTTTTCTTTTCTTTGCCGACAGATGTGTTTCCGCCGTGACCGGGAAGTAAATTGATGTCGTCAGGCAAAGTATAAATTTGTTCACGAATGGATTTTAATAACTGATTCCAATCGCCATTGGGTAAGTCAGTCCGTCCGACCGACCCGTTAAAAATAGCATCTCCCGTGAAAGCGAATTTTTCCTCTGCACAGTAAAAGAGAAGACTTCCCGGACAGTGCCCTGGAACATGACGCACTTCGAATTTCTTACCTAGCGCATTAAACGAATCACCTTGTTTCAGCCACTGTGTGACCTTGCAGGAATGAAAATCTTCCTCTGTTAAGAACGGCATCATGGCTTGGTAGCGATTGCGATAAGCCTCAATGTTTTCAATGAGTTGCTGATCGTCTTCATGAGCCAATACTTGCGCTCCCGCACTCGCAAAAGCATGAGCGTCACACATGTGATCCCAGTGTCCGTGCGTGATTAAAATATGGGTGAGTTTTAGGCCGCGTTTTTTGATTTCTGGCAAAAGAGTTTTAGCAGCATCGCGTGGCGCATCCACGACCACGCAGGATTTGCCGTCATCCGACGTCAATAAATACGCATTGGTTTCAAAGGGTCCGAGTGACCAAGATTCAATTTTCATAAATTATTGAGCGATGGCTCGATTAAAAGCTTCTTCGATTTTTTCAGGGGGTCTGACCGGTTTAAATTCACGGTTAACAAACGCATGCACGGTGAATCCTTCGACAATCAATTCACTGCCGCGTTCAACTTTGTAAGTTAAATGTAAACGCGCCTTGGGTTTTTCTGAAAGTGTGACCGTGATTTTTAGACGATCATCAAAATGCGATGGGCGATGATACGTCATGCCAGTTTCTAAAACGGGAAGGAGGAAGCCGTCTTTTTCTAAGTCACGATACGGGCAGCCAATCTTGTCCAACATAGCTACCCGTGCCATTTCAAACCAAGGCAGATAATTACCGTGGTAGGTGACACCCATAGCGTCGGTTTCCGCAAAGCGAACTCGTGTTTCAACTGAAGCTTCTAACATGTCATTAAATTGACGATTTTATTTAATTTTCCAATGACAAAGCCACGGCTGTGAACGTCTTCTCCTTGCCGAATGTCCAACATCATTGAATATGCTGACATGGGACAGCGCGATCGTTGGCTAATCTTCATGCTCGGTGCACTTATCGGGGCAGGTTTGCTGTGGACTATTCAAACCAAGAGCGAGCCCGCCAGAACTGAGAAACGTCGCGTCCGCGAATCCCTTAATCTCCCTGGCATGATGTACGATTACGCCGTCACTAAGAAGGGATTTTATGGTCACTTTCTTTTGTTCGAATCCGTTGAAACATTATCCGATGGCTCCAAGGTTCGCTCGATTGTAACGGGTGGTCGTCGACATTACAATGAGGAGGGCAATGAACTTCCACAGGAATATTTATTCATCACCGAAACCTACGCCGCTGGCACACCGCTCGCCGAAGCGGGTCCAGTCACTCAATACACTTTCGCATTCGCAGACCGTTTAACCGTTAAGCTTCGCAAAGGTTATTCCGCATCTGATGTGACGTCTGACTTCGGTGATGTCGCCACACCCGTCGCTAATCAGCCTGATTTAGTAACTTTAAAACTCACTCAATGGATTAAAAGCCATCAGGCCAAAGACTGGAGTAAATTAAACGACTTAATCAAAGCCGTATCAAAGAAATCTTCCGTGCAGTCAGTTGAACTTACAAAAATTGATTGGCAGAATGAGGCCGAATTAATAAAACAAAATTCAAATAAGTGATGACGACAGCCAAACAAGAGGGGATTTTTACCGTTATACTTAGCCTCTGCGTGAACATCGTTCTCGCTAGTGTTAAATGTACGGTCGGCGTCATTGCTAATTCCCATGCTCTTATTGCTGACGGTATTCACTCACTGACGGATATCGCTGGAGATATAGCCGCGATTATCGGCATTCGTTTTGCACACTTACCTAAGGATGATGATCACCCTTATGGGCATCACCGCTTCTCAACCCTCGCGACGCTTTTCATTTCTACCTTAGTTTTAAGTTTCTGTATCGGTCTGGCTTGGCACTCACTTAAAAATTTAATGCAAGGAAATGCCACGGAGACTCCTGGTGTGGCTGCTGCGTGGGTTGCTGGTATCGCACTCATCATTAAAGAAACTTTTTATCAGTTTGCCCGACGTCAGGCCGAGAAGCTTGGCTCCCGCTTACTGATGGCTAACGCCGCCGACCATCGTGCGGATGCTGTTGCTTCATTGCTCGCGCTAATCGCCGTCGTGATAGCGAATACCCATTCTGAATGGGTCGCCGTTGATAAAGTCATCGGACTTGTCCTCGCTGGTTGGCTCGGTGCCGAAGGTATCAAATTATTTAAATCCGCCTGTGCTGATTTAATCGATACAGCGCCCGAAGAAAAAATCCTTAAAGATCTCAGCGAACATATTCTGGCTGTTCCTGGTACTAAAGGATTTCACGCCTTCCGCGCTCGTCGCGTCGGTGATCGCTTTGAGGTAGATTTCCATCTTCAAGTCGACGAATCAGCGACCGTAGCAAAGGGTCACGCTATCGCCGGACAGGTTAAATCCGACATTTTACGTCTTCACCCTGAAGTGGTTTCAGTGCTGGTACACGTTGAGCCTGACATGCCTGAATATCGCAAGTGCGACGGTCACCATGGCTCAGCTCACTGATTTTTAGACAGTCGAAAAAGCACGCACACCAAATCTGTTCGTTAGCCAAGACTGTAGGGTCTTAAAGTCCTTAGGTGGCTCGACAGAAAAGGTCATAGGTTTTCCAGTCTGTGGATGCTTTAAAGTAAGTTTATGTGCATGAAGCATCACGCGTGGCATCGGCCAGTTATCAAATGCGGGCACATCAAACTTTCCGTAGGTACGATCACCTAAAATAGCGTGTCCGATGTGTGCTAAGTGCACACGGATCTGGTGAGTGCGTCCCGTGTGCGGATAAGCTCTAATCAATGCAGCCTGTGGGCCGTATTTTTCTTCCACGCGCCAATCGGTAACGGCCTCATGTCGTCCATCCTCACGCACAGCCATACGCACACGAACGGTGCGGTGACGGTCAATGTTGGCATTGATTTGTCCGCCGAGCAGACGTGGACTTTTATCCACAAGCGCTAAATATTCTTTCTTCGCCGTCCGTTCACCAAATTGTTCTACTAAGTTGTGATAGGCTTTATCAGTCTTAGCTAAAACAATGACACCCGAAGTTTCACGGTCGAGACGATGTACCACGCCTGGACGTGGAGCGCCGCCGGCAGGAGCCAATTTACCTTTGGTGTGATGGAGTAAACCATGCACGACAGAAAGTTCATCCGAGCCTTGAACAGGGTGTGTGAGTAATCCACTCGGCTTATTTATAGCAATAATATGAGCGTCTTCGAATAGGACCTCTAACTTCATTTTTACTGCACTGGCTGTGGGCTCTTCCGGAGCGGGCAGGGCAACAGTGAGACTGTCTAAAGGATTTAAAACGGTGCGACGATCAATCGCTACTCCGTCGCGAGTGATTAGTCCTAAGTCGAGTGCCTTCTGCACGCGTGAACGACTGATACCGCTGAGTAATCCAGAAAGAATTTTATCGGCACGCGCTGGTGAAGCATCGGCTTCGACTTTAACTTTATGAATCTCGTGTTCCGCAGTTGGCTGAGCGGGTGCACGTTTAACACCGCTCCGAGAAGTCATTTTCTCTTCGCGAGCTGGACGGAGAACTTTCGGTGAAGCTTTCCGTGTCTGAGGCTTGTGTTTGATCGAACCCGGTGATGGCTTGTGGGCCGGTTTAATTTTGGGAGGCATTAGCGTTTTTTTCCCAAAAGGTAGTCGGGATTCAATTTTTGTAATGATTTAGGTACGAAGAGTCCATCCTTACGAATGACCTTACCGTCAAATCTAATTTCTCCACCACCATACTCGGGACGTTGAATGCACACCATATCCCAGTGAATCGAAGACTGATTACCATTATCCGTCGTTTCATAGCACATGCCAGGAGTGAAGTGGAATGACCCAGCAATCTTCTCATCAAAGAGAATATCCTGCATCGGATTGAGGATGTGTGGATTAAAACCAATCGCGAACTCTCCAATATAACGAGCACCTGCATCGGTATCTAAAATTTCATTGAGGCGTTTAGTGTTATTCGAGGTCGCTTCGACAATTTTTCCTTTTTTGAAAACGAGACGAATGTTTTCAAATGACACACCTTGATAAATCGTCGGTGCGTTGTACTGAATCACGCCTTCGACGGAATCTTTAATCGGTGCGGTGAAGACTTCGCCATCGGGTATGTTATGTTTTCCGCCGCAGGGAATGGCATTCATTCCTTTGATCGAGAATCGTAAATCAGTGCCTGGGGAGGTAAGATGAACATCCTTAGTCTTCATCATCACTTCGCTGAGTGCATCCATGCCCGCGGTCATACGTGAATAATCCAACGTGCAAACTTTGAAGAAGAAATCCGCAAACGCTTC
>CANCLV010000021.1 GCA_947378905.1 Opitutia bacterium | reverse complement strand
ATATGTCCGACTTGGACGATGCGCTGGGACTCATGCGCCGCATTCAAAATCTGAGAAGCTTCTTCCAGGGTCACACACAAAGGCTTCTCGATTAATAGGTGACATCCTTTTTTCAGTAATGGTATGGCAACCTCAGCGTGTAAATTGGTCGGAACAACGACACTCACTGCGTCACACGCAGCAGCCATTTCATCTAGCGTTAAAAATCTTTTACACTGATGACGCGCACAAATTTCTTGGGCTCGTTGATCGTTCGGTTCGTAAATCCCTGCGAGCTCCGCATCCGCTAAGGTAGAGTAGATACGGGCATGGTGTTGACCGAGTGAACCGGTCCCCACTACCCCACAACGAATTCGCGCAGCAGCCATAAAGCGAAGATTTACGGACTACGGCCAACCTTCAATCCGAAAACCCACCGACTTTAGATTCAAAGGCCACATGACCGTCTTTCAGCGTCACTTTGACCGATGACCCGTCTATAACCTGCCCCGCTAAAATTTCTTTAGCCAAAGGGGTTTCAATTTCGCGTTGGATAAATCGGCGTAACGGACGCGCACCATAAACTGGGTCCAATCCTTTATCGGCTAACCACTGAAGAACTTTTTTGTCCAAATTTAATCGAATCCGTTTCGTTGCTAAACGAGCATTGAGGTCCTTGATGAGTAATCCAGCGATCGCAGCGACCTCATCGATTCCAAGGGGATGGAATAAAACAACTTCATCGACGCGATTAAGAAACTCGGGGCGGAAGTGCTGACGTAAATCCGCCATCACCGATTCGCGAACACTTTCCGACATCTCACCCATACCAGCAGAAGCCGCAATATGGCGACTACCGATATTTGATGTCATAATAAAAATAGCATTTCGACAATCGACCGTGCGGCCTTGCGAATCAGTTAAGCGGCCATCATCTAAAACCTGTAATAAAATATTAAATACATCAGGGTGAGCTTTTTCGACCTCATCGAGCAACACAACGCAGTAAGGGTGACGACGAATCGCCTCAGTGAGTTGTCCTCCGTCTTCGTGACCCACGTAGCCTGGAGGGGCTCCCACTAAACGGGAAACTGCATGCTTCTCCATGTACTCCGACATATCGATTCGAATCATCGACTTTTCATTGTCGAAAAGTTCTACTGCCAGGGCTTTAGCTAACTCAGTTTTGCCAACACCCGTTGGGCCAAGAAATAGAAAAGATCCAACTGGGCGGCGGGGATCTTGCACGCCCGCACGCGAACGTTGAACTGCATCAGCAACGGCTAAAACAGCTTCTTTTTGTCCGACTACACGTTCTTGAAGATGAGTCGTGAGCTGTAGAAGTTTTTCGCGCTCTGAAGCGAGTAATCGAGTGATGGGCACACCAGTCCAACGCGCGACGACTTCTGCAATTTCTTCAGGCGTTACAATTTCCCTGAATAGTCCAGTGCCTGTCTTGGCAGTTTTCTCAAGGGTCGCTACATCTTTTTCTAGCTGAGGAATCCGTCCGTGACGGAGCGCCGCCATCGCATTAAGATCATTCTTTCTTTCTGCATCGGTCATCTCGCGACGTGCGTTATCAAGCTGCTCGCGCGCAGCACGAACCTTGGTTACTGCGGCCTTATCCGATTCCCAGCGATTACGCATCGTGCGCTGTGATTCACCCGCTTCGGCTAATTCTTTTTTCAAGCCACTCAAGCGAGCTTTAGAAGCGTCGTCTTTTTCATTTTTCAAAGCCGATTCCTCGACCTCGAGCTGCAAGACTCTTCGATTTAAAACATCTAATTCAGCCGGAACGCTGTCGATTTCCGTACGAATCTGCGCACAGGCTTCATCCACTAAATCAATCGCTTTATCGGGTAAAAATCGGGATGTTATGTAGCGATCTGACAACACAGCAGCTTCGACCAGAGCAGCGTCTTCAATTTTAACACCGTGGTGAACCTCAAAGCGTTCTTTTAATCCACGAAGAATGGAAACTGTGTCAGGTACACTCGGAGGCTCGACCATGACTTGCTGGAAACGACGTTCCAGGGCCGCATCTTTTTCAACGTGCTGACGAAACTCATCAAGCGTCGTTGCTCCGATACAATGCAACTCACCGCGAGCCAACATCGGCTTAAGTAAATTAGCTGCATCCATCGCACCATCGGCTTTTCCGGCACCGACTAAAGTATGCATTTCATCAATGAAAAGCAGGATGCCCCCTTCGGCTGATTTAACCTCCGCTAAAACAGCCTTCAAGCGCTCTTCGAATTCGCCGCGGTATTTAGCACCCGCCAACAGAGATCCCATATCTAAAGAAAAAATGGTTTTGTTTTTTAATCCTTCAGGAACATCCCCACTAATAATGCGTTGAGCCAGGCCTTCAACCACGGCAGTTTTACCGACACCTGGTTCACCAATCAGAACAGGATTGTTTTTGGTGCGACGAGAAAGAATGCGAATGACTCGACGAATTTCTTCGTCTCGACCAATCACGGGATCCATTTTGCCCGAGCTTGCTCGCTCAGTCAGATTGATAGCGTATTTACTGAGCGCTTCATAAGTAGCCTCTGGGTTAGCGGTGGTAACGCGCTGGGATCCGCGTACCGCTTTCAGCGCAGTCATGATGGTAGCTTTACCAAAATTAATTTCTTTAAAAATCGGACTCAAAGAAGATGATTCCGCCAAAGCCAACAGGACGTGTTCAGCGGAAACATAATCATCCTTCATCGTCGCAGCCTCTTCTTTCGCTTTTAATAAAACGGATTGTGATTCCGTGGATAATCCAGGCTGAGCGTTGGCTTGGGCTAACTTAGGTTGACGGGCTAAAATTCCAGCCAGCGCCGAGAGTATCGGCTTTTCGTCTTTATTAGCACGGCGTAAAAGAGCGGAGACAACTCCACCCTCTTGAGTCATCAGACTAAAAAGAATGTGAGCGGGTTCGATGGCTGCATGACGACGTTGCACAACATCGCTCTGTGCTAATTGTAAAGCCTCAGTAGTTTTATCAGTCAGATTTCCGTAAGGTGTACTCATATAAATAAAACTATGCACTAATTGGACCAACCGACTTAGTATAAGATTATCCCTAATTTTCTGGGTGTAAACGCATATAATCGATTAATTCAGATTCACCTGTGTCAAATGAGGGTGACACCCAGTCACCCTCGCGACGAGTTGTCGCAAATCTGCCCACGAGTGATGTATTGCGAAATCGGTGATGATTTGATACATTTAAGAGAATGAAGCCGACGAAGCAACTTGCCGTCCTTGAAAGGTTGCTCGACGACCCCTCACCCGTTGTCCGTGAAGCGGTAATCAATGAAATAAAATCAGCAGGCAATGAAGGACTACTTTGGCTCGAAGTTCTTACTAAAAATAAAAATCTAGCGGCTCACGCTAAGTCACTTCTCTCAAATTTACGCACCTCTGAGTTAGCTACGCGACATTTCGTCGAACATATTAAAACCGGCATTCAAGATCTGGAAGAAGCCTGTTTGCTTTTTGAACGAGTCATCCACCCAGCCCTGGCTGACAATGCTTATAACGAGGAACTGGATCATTTGGCCGAGCGAACACGACAACTCATCACCGAACCGCTCACAATACAGGATAAATGTCGCCTACTCTGTCGCGTGATTTTTGGAGAAGAAGGCTATCGTGGTGCACAGGAATCTTTTTCCAAACCCGACTCATCACTACTTTCAACAGTCATCAAATCGCACCGCGGTATCCCGATTTCACTTTGTCTCATTTTCTTACTCGTCGCCCAGCGCCTCAGTCTCCCCGTCCAACCGGTTGGCCTACCAGGACGCTTTATGGTAGGCATCTTTAAAAATAATAATCCTATCTTTATCGACTGCTATGAAGGGGGAACATTTAGAACCCGTTCTGAAATTCAGTTAATGCTACTCAATAACCATCTGCCTGCAGATGATGCATTCTTAAAGCCCATCAGCGCCGAACAAACGATTGCACGCTGCTGTCGAAACCTGGTCTCACAATTTGAGGCCAACGGGGACGATAAAAATAGTCGTCTCTTTCTCAGCTTTGTTAATAACATCGAAAGTCGGGACCAAAAAACGTGGAAACAGGAATAACATTAAAAGAAATTATGAGCATGGATTTCCCCAATCCCTGCTTCGCGGTGCTCGGCGATCCTATCGGCCATTCACTGAGTCCGGCCATGCATAATGCTGCCCTCCAGGCACTAACTCAAAACCATCCCGAACTGAGTAAGGTTAAATATTTAAGACTACACATTAAGCCTGATGAACTGGCAAAAGCACTCGCCGTGCTGAGAACTAAAAATTTTATCGGACTCAACTTAACCGTACCACATAAAATTGCAGCATTGGCTTTAGTTAAAAGTTTATCACCCGAAGCTAAGAAGGCTGAATCTGTTAATACATTAGTGCCAACCCAAGATGGCTGGGCAGGACATACAACCGACGGACAAGGCTTTATCGAAGCACTGACCGAATACTCGGGCAGTGGCGTAACCCAAAAAGACGTTGTTATTCTTGGTGCAGGTGGAGCAGCCCGAGCGATTGCGGCAGCGTGCATTCAAGCCGACTGTCGCAGTTTGATGATTGCTAACCGTGATATCACCAAAGCGAAAAACTTAGTGGAATCTTTAAACGACCGACGCGTTTCAGCCGTTGGCCTAAAAGAAATCGGCACCATCCAATCGGGTTCTATTATCGTAAACTGTACCACGTTGGGACTTAAACCAGATGACGAACTGCCGGCGCCGGAGTCACTGTTAAAGCATGCAGGATTTATTTTTGATACAACCTACGGCGCCCATCAAACCTCCCTAATCAAAGTAGCTAATCAATTAGGTATTAAATCTTGTGATGGCCGATCGATGTTACGCTGGCAAGGTGCGCTCGCCTTTAAACTCTGGACGGGTATAACTCCTCCACACGAACCCATGCGCAAAGCACTAGGCGAAAAATAATTATGCACCTTATTGATTTTCAAATCTTCATGGCACTCCATCCGAATGTGACTGCGGTTTTCATCGGAGCCATCGGTGCCTGCGTTGGAAGTTTCTTAAATGTCTGCATTCATCGCCTGCCAAAAGGTGAATCGATCATCAGTCCTCCCTCCCATTGTGCGTGTGGACAGAAAATAACTGCCTGGTTTAATATTCCTTTGTTAGGATGGCTCTTACTCAGAGGCCGAGCAAAATGCTGCGGGGCAACCATTTCAGTTCAGTATCCTTTGGTTGAGTTACTCACGGCCGTTCTATTCGTAACGGCATTTCTAGCCCTCTCTCCAGTTAAAGCCGCAATTGGTTGCGTCTTTCTTTCTTTATTAATTATTTTAGCTGGTTGCGACATGAAGGACATGCTCGTGCCCGATGCACCCAATTTTTTATTAGTGGGATTCGGACTATTCTTTTCCATCATCGCTCCATCACTCCACGGCGAAACTGCTTCCGGCCTCGAAATCATAAATCGTATAAATTCGGCGACAGACTCACTCATCGGGATTGCGGTGGGCACGGCACTCGTTTGGTGGATCCGAACCATCGCATCTGTCATCATGGGCCAAGAAGCCATGGGGGAAGCCGATATTATTCTATGTGCTGGCGTGGGCGCCTTCTGCGGATGGCAAGGTGCGTTGTTCTGCCTATTCGGCGGTTCCGTCATCGGAGTTATTATTAAATTGCCCTCTGTTTTAGCTTTGTTTGGACCCAAAAAAGAGTCCGAAAGTGTCCCATTTGTGCCCAGTATGGCTGTTGCGGCTGCAATTTGGTTCTTCCGAGGCCCTGAATTAGTCACCGCCTGGCATTTGTGGGTAAATTCATAAGGTTTCTGGCTTGTCTACCCGCCTAAGGTTAACCCAAATAAGACGCACCCCCATGAAGCAAATCGCTCTTTTAACTCTCATCGCCTCTGCTGCCTTAGTTGGTTGCAATAGCTATGACACCCCTAACCACGGAAAGAATGTGTCAATGGAACCTGCACACAATTTCCTCGGTATCGTCAAAGTAGAACCTGGCTCCTATTCAGCTATCAACAATGCCACCGTTCGTCTGAGCACGAATGATTTCTACTCTCGTCGCAGCAATTCTGGCGATCGCGTAACGCTTCTCTGGGGTGCCATCACCCTCACCGATTACTAAATCGGCAAAGTGTCCTCTTGCAGAAGCCCCGATTTCGGGGCTTCTTCATTTATAGGAAAATGAACGATACGAGCAGCAACGTCGCCAGACACCTTCGCCATGCCGCGCTGAACAACCCACAAGCGATTGCGACGCTGTCACCTCTATCGGTTAACGAAGATGGTAGAGTCATTCACGACTGGTGTTCGTTTTTAAAACTCGACCAAGAAAGCGATGCGGCGGCCCGAATTTTTCACGCCGAGGGAATCACCGCAGGCACTCGCACCTTACTCGCCGTACGCGCTGGCCACGATCTCATCGTGTGCATGTTTGGACTTTTAAAACTTGGCGCTATTCCCATCGCCATCGATCCCGGCATGGGCTGGAAAAAAATGTTACAGTGTATCGAGAACACAACTCCCACGGCACTCGTCGCACAGTCTAAACCTTTTTACCTAAGTTATCTTCCATTCAAAGCATTTAAATCTATCAACCACCGCATCGAGGTGAATGGTAAGTCTTGGAAGAAATTAATTAAAGACTGTTCAACAACCACCGCCCGACTACTTGAACCCGTCACCGCATCCAGCCTCGCTGCGATTATTTTTACATCAGGTTCAACGGGAACACCCAAAGGTGTACGTTACACTCACGGCATGTTCGACGCGCAAATTTCCCTCATTCGTAAAACCTATCAAATTCAACCTGGCGAAATCGACATGGCGATGCTTCCAGTGTTTGGATTATTTAATCCTGCCCTCGGCGTTACTACGGTTACCCCGCTCTTAGACCCATCCCGCCCAGCCGACGCCAATCCAGCATTAATCGTATCCGCTCTTCTCTCAGAGAAAGTTACATCGTCGTTCGGTTCACCAGCCATTTGGGGGAAAATCGCAAACTACTGCGAAGCTAAAAGAATCAGCTTACCATTGTTGAATCGTCTTTTAATTGCGGGAGCGCCCGTACCGATACCTCTCTTAAAACAACTTAAGAAAATTGCACCATATTGCCAAATTCACACTCCTTACGGCGCAACCGAATGCCTGCCCGTATCGAGCATCGAGTCGAACGAGATTCTCAATCAAACCTTTGCAGAAACATTACGCGGACAGGGAACCTGCGTCGGCAAACCCGTAGCGACGGTTAAAGTTAAAATTATAAAAGAGACGCCAGATGTGATTCGAAATCTTAAGGACGCCACGATCTGCGCACCCAATACAATCGGCGAAATCATTGTCACTGGACCTAGTGTCACTCATGCCTACGACCACAATCCCGAGGCGACCTTGCGAACAAAAATAAATGACGATGCACAGCTGTGGCATCGCATGGGCGATTTAGGAAGACTGGATCACGATGGAAGACTCTGGTTCCATGGTCGCTGTGTCGAAAAAGTGATTACTGCCAAAAACATTCTGACTACCGAATCCGTTGAACCAGTATTTCAACAACACGCAGATGTAGCTCGATGCGCCCTTATTGGGATTGGTAATGCGCCTAATCAAATTCCAGTTCTAGTAGTTGAACCTAAGCCTGATTGTTTTCCTCAGTCCCAGGGAGAAATCATTAAATTCACCGAAAGCCTCTGGGAAATCAGTCGCTTGCATCTCGCCGCCAACCAAGTTAAAAGAATTGTGTTTCAAGAAAAACTGCCTGTGGACGTGAGACATAACGCTAAAATTCATCGACTGCAACTCACGCGCGAATGGAGTCAAAAGCTTCGCCGTGAAATTAAAAAGCTTTCATGAAAAAACCCGTTGTATTAGTGACCGGAGGCGGCGGCTTTTTAGGCCAAGCTATCGTTGAACGCTGTCTACTGCGTGGCTACGAAGTTCGCGTAGTCGGACGCAAACCACTACCTAAATCATTCGCGGATAAAGTTGAATTTCATCGAGGTAGCCTCGCTGATCAAAAATTTGTGCAAACAGCGGTGCAAGGTTGTGATTACATTTTTCATGTCGCCGCCAAAGCAGGCATTTGGGGCAAGTGGGAAGATTACGTAGAATCGAATATCACTGGGACCCATCACCTCATTACCGCCGCGCGGGTTTTTGAAGTTAAAGCCTTTATTCATACGAGCACCCCGAGTGTAGTTTTTTCGGGTGGATCGTTTAACGGCGCCAACGAAGAACTTCCTTATGGGAAAAATTGGCTCTGTGCCTACGCGGAAACGAAAGCGGCCGCTGAAAAAATTGTTTTAAAGGCAGCTTCACCGCACTTACGAGTTTGCGCACTACGACCTCATTTAATCTGGGGACCCGGTGATCATCATTTATTTCCCCGAATCATAGCCAGCGCACGCAGTGGTAAACTTCGGATTGTCGGCGATGGAAATAATAAAGTAGACGTCACCCACGTCGACACTGCTGCCAATATTCACCTACAAGCCCTCGATGCCCTACTCGCCGGCAAAGCCAATGGTAAGGCTTATTTTATTTCTCAAGGTACTCCGGTAAAACTCTGGGAATTCGTGAATCGACTTCTCATCGGCGCAAATATCAAACCCGTTACTAAAAAAATCTCACTTCGTAAGGCCTACATTCTTGGCGTGATTTTTGAAACCATCTGGACACTGTTTAAACTTAAAGGCGAACCGCCCATGACTCGTTTTGTGGCAGTGGAATTAGCCAAAGACCACTGGTTTGATGTTTCAGCCGCGCAGAACGACTTAGGCTTAAAACCTGCACATAATACTTGGACAGCGCTAGACGCCCTGGCCCTCAGTTATCGTAAATCAAAATAAGTCTAAGGCTTGCCCTTATAGATAAATCACTCACCTCTCTCTCATGACTTCGACCGGACTCCAAGCAGACAAATCTTTTGTGGTCTCCATGAAGACTTGGTTCGATCAAACAGACGGTCTCGGCATACTGCACCACTCGCATTATGTTCTCATGATGGAACGATCACAGAAAACCATGTTCGTGAGTTTAATGGGTAAAGACACGCTCGATCCCGCGATTGCACCCGATGTTTACGTCGTGGTCCGTGATTTACAGATTCAATACCTTCAACCCATCAAACCTGAGTGCGAAGTGAAAATTATCCTACGTGTTAAAAAAGTTCGTGCCGCCGGTCTGACGATTGATTTCGAATTCCGTAATACTGATTCAACGATTCTCTACGCCAAAGCTTCGCGTACCGTTTGTCGAATGGATGGTCGTACGCATCAGCCAGCCGAATGGAGCGACGAATTTAGAGCCAAGCACGAAGCTCTCTTGGGTTAGTTTTTTCTTAACTCTAAACAAATCGGACAAGTTTTACCATCGCACCCGCGAGCGGTGCAGTGCTCTCTGCCGTAAAAAATGATTCTTAAGTGTAGTTTGTTCCAGTCTTTTTCCGGAAAAACTTTTTTGAGGTCACGTTCAACCTGCTCGACCGATTTACCTACACTCAATTTCCATCTTTTAGCCAAGCGATGAATGTGCGTATCCACAGGAAAGGCGGGGACGCCAAAAGCCTGAGCCATCACGACGGAGGCGGTTTTATGTCCGACGCCCGGCAACTCTTCCAACTCTTCAAAAGTTCGTGGAACCTGCCCCCGATGTTTTTCGACGATTAGTTTAGCTAGACCTACGAGTGCTTTGGATTTTTGTGGGGCCAGACCTAACTGACGTATGACTTGGTAGACCTGCTCGACTTTTAAGGCAGCCATTTTCTGAGGTGTTGAGGCCAAACGAAAAAGAGCGGGGGTAACTTCATTCACCTTCTTATCGGTACATTGGGCGGATAAAACTACGGCAACCAACAAAGTAAAGGGGTCCGTGTGATCCAAGGGAATGGGTGTCTCGGGGTAGAGCTTAGCCAGCTTTTGGGCCACGTAGTTGGCTCGGTCCATTCGGGTCATAATTAAGCCTTAATTCGAAATTAGCCTAAAAGCAAACAACCGATTGAGCCCGTCTGGCGCTTATGACTAGCACAGACTTATCTTATAATAAAAAATAGTTTAACTGTGTATTTGCAGAGCAGGCAGTTCATTTACAACTTCGGTTATGGCTCTGCTCCCATTTAATCCAGAAAAAATTAATCGAGAGCTTTCACGTCATTATATACCAGCCAGCGAAACTGACATTCGTTCAATGTTCAGTGCCATCGGCTTGAAAGAATTCAGTGATCTCTACGCCCATATTCCGGCAAACGTAAAATTCAGTAAGCCCCTCGCGTTGCCCGACGAATTAGAATATAATCAATTAGCACAACGGATGTCTGATCTTTCTAAAAAGAATCAGATTAAAAAAAGTTTTTTAGGTGATGGATTACAAGTGTATCGTACACATGAAATCGTCGAACATGTTTGCTCCATCCGAAATCTGACCACTTCCTACACCCCGTATCAGCCCGAACGCTCACAAGGCACTTTAATCACTCATTGGCTTTATCAATCCACTTTAGCGCAACTGACAGGGTTCGAGGCGGTGAATTCGTCCCTCTATGATCGAGCAAGTGCCCTCTTTGAAGCTGCCGTATGCGCCACCCGTCTTTCTGACGCTGAAGCCAATGTTATCCTTGTATCGGATAATTTACTTCCGTCCGATATCGAAGTTCTAAAAACCCACAGTGTAGGTACCTCAGTACAGTTAGATTATGTTTCCAGTAATTCAGACACGGGCTGTATCTGCACTAAACAACTCCAAGAAAAAATTTCAAAACACCCAGGAAAGGTGGCGGCATTTATATTTCCTCAAATCAATCACCTCGGACTTATTGAAGACGTCGACGCCATCACCGATTTATGCGCCGAACTTAAAGTGCGATCCATTGCGGTCATTGATCCAATGCTCTTAGCGACAGGTGGATTAAAAGCACCCAGTCAGTACGGAAAACAAGGAGCGGATATTATCATAGGCGAAGGCCAACATCTTGCCATCGGTGCTAATTTTGGCGGCCCAGGCTTAGGAATATTCGCGGTTCGTCATAATGCAGAACATAAAAACGAAGTACGTGAAACACCGGGACGATTCGTCGGCAAAGCCAAAGATAATGCCGGCCGTGATTGCATTGTCATGGTCATGTCGACCCGCGAACAACACATCCGAAAAGACAAAGCGACTTCTAACATCTGTTCTAATCAGGCCTTTATCGCAACTATCGCTGGGGCGTCCATTCTCGCACGCGGAGAAACCGGCATGGCCCAAAGTTGCGCCCAAGGATTCAAGCTCGCTCACCATGTAGCCAAAAAACTTGGTGCGATTACTGGTCTAAAAATTTGTTATGCGAAACAGGCATTCTGGAATGAGTTCAGTTTAATGCTCCCTGAGCCAGCCAAGGATGTGATTCAAAAAGGTCGCCAAGCTGGATTACACGTCGGTGTAGATATCACCGGACGCACCCCTTGCAATTGCTCACTACTAAAAATTTCTTTTAGTGACATTCAGACAGAAGCTGAAGCCGACGAGTTAATTTCCTTCTTTGAAAAACTTTATGGCCCTGCCAAGTCAGAGTTAACCTTAGCCGATGTACCTAGTCACCTACTCCGCCCACAACCAGTCGGACTCCCCTCTTTCAAATTAACTGAATTAAAAGATTACTATACACGACTCGGGGAATTGAATGTTTCGCCTGACACGGGCTGCTTCCCTCTCGGATCCTGTACAATGAAGTACAATCCGCACATTAATGACTGGGCAGCTAACTTACCTGGCTTCACGCAATTACACCCTCAGGCCCCGCACGAAGACAGCCAAGGCAGCCTAGAATTATTATGGCAAATCCAAGAATGGTTCAAAGCCATCACGGGCTTACCCGGAATCACCACCCAGCCAGTCGCTGGAGCTCAAGGTGAACTCGTCGGACTTAAACTTTTTCAAGCCTACCACCAACAACGCGGAGAAAGTCATCGAGATATTTTACTCATTCCGTCCAGTGCACATGGTACTAATTTCGCGACTGCAACAACGGCAGGATTCATAAATAAGAAACGTGCAGACGGTGCCCCCTCGGGAATCGTTATTTTAAAATCCTCACCCGATGGACGTGTTGATCAAAGTGATTTCGATTTGAAGATTCGCGAACTAGGTCCGCGCATTGCAGGGATGATGGTTACTAATCCGAACACATCAGGTGTTTTTGAAACCGACTTTAAAAGAATGGCCGATGCTATTCACGCGGCAGGTGGCCTAGTTTACATGGACGGAGCAAACATGAATGCCATTGCGGGCTGGATAAATCTCGAAGCCCTCGGCGTTGATGCAGTGCACAATAATTTACACAAAACTTGGACCGTGCCTCATGGTGGAGGTGGACCTGGCGATGGAATTGTAGGAGTCTCCTCTCGCCTCGTCGAATTCCTACCTGGATACCAAATTGAAAAACACGGGGCACAGTTTGTTCCCGTAAAACCTAAACACAGTATCGGCTCTTTCCACCGTCACTGGGGCAACTTCGCCCATAAAGTCCGAGTATACACCTATCTACAACGCCTCGGACGTGAGGGCGTTACACGCATGTCTGCAATGTCGGTTCTGTCCAGTCGCTATCTTCATACAAAACTCTCCAAACATTACCCCTCGTTGCCGACCGCAGCGGAATCCATTCCGCGTATGCATGAATTTATTATCACACTGTCGAACGAGGATTTCAAAATTATCGAAGCTTCGGGCATTCCAAAGCCCAATATTATTAGTCGGGTTGGAAAACTCTTCCTCGATTTCGGTTTCCACGCACCCACCGTGGCGTTCCCAGAAGTTTTCGGTTTAATGATCGAGCCTACCGAATCCTACACCAAGGACGAACTGGATCGCTTTGCCGAAACGGTGATTGAGATTGGTAAACTTATTCACTCTCACCCACAAGTTCTACAGTCGACCCCACGCTTCACTCCAGTGGACCGTGTTGATGAAGTCGCCGCTAACCGTGGACTTATTCTGAGCGAAACTATCACTGCACTGCCTCAGATTAATCCTAATCGCCTCTCGCCGGTTTTACTGAATCAGCTTTCGATTAAAGAAATTAGCGATAAAATCTTAGCGACTATTTAACTTTTTTCACGCGGTGCGAGTGCGTGAGTAAAATCAATCCCAAGACAAACAGTAATGCAAAGGAAGCGAAGCCGATACGTTCGGCGGAGGTTTCGTCGGCTGGATTTGCAAAAGCCCAACCAGCGAATGCGCCCAGCAGTGGCCCTATAAACGCTGCGAACTTGCCCATCATACTGTAGAAACCAAAATAGACCACCTCTCTACCTTGGGGGACTAGTTCAGCAAAGTAAGATCGACTCAAGGCCTGCACTCCGCCCTGCACCATTCCTACCCCAGCCGCAATGAGCCAAACGGAGGGGAAAGTAAAATTCAGTAAAGTTAAATTACCTGGTTGAATTTGTGAGCCGAGCAACGTGAGAAAAATATAGCCCACTAAAGCTAGGGCGATCATGCGAACTGCGCCCCAACGGTTCCCCAACCAACCAAATAAGAGTGCGGCCGGAACCCCGATGACTTGGACAACTAAGAAAGCTTTAATTAAATCCATCTCTCCAAAACCTAAAACTGCACCAAAGTGTGCGGCAGAAGTTTTGACTGCGTGCAGGCCATCAATATACAAAATATAAGCTAATAAAAACCAGCGGACTTTTACGTCGGCCCAAAGTTCTTTGCTCGTTTGCAAGGTGGCTTGAAATACTTGGCGGGGTGACAAACTAGGAACGTGCGCGGAGCGATTATCCGGATAAAATAACAGCGGAAGCGAAAAAATCAGCCACCAAAGGCCGGCGGCTAAATAAACCCAGTGCAAGGAATCACCCGCAAAGAATCCAAGGGCGAGACAAACCAAGATAATTAAACCAGCAACAAAGCCCAATGAATAAGCCACACCACTTAAGAAGTGGCGTTTATTTGCGGGAGCAAAATCAACAATCATGGAATCGTAAAATGTGCTCGCACAGAAAAAGGCGATGGCACTCAGCGTATAAAGTAATGCCGAATAAAACCAAGCACTGGCAGAAACAAAGGAGAGTCCCATTGTAAAAATGACCCCGAGGACCACCGACCAGCGTAAGGCACGTAAACGGAAGTGACCGGTTTCTGCTAACTGACCTAAGAACGGTGCCACTAAAAATATTAAAAAGCAGGGAGTAGCCTGACTTAACTTAAATGTGATGGCTTCGGTTTGATGATCTAAACCTTGACCCCAGTAACGGTGAAACATTTGCGGCCAAATCAAGGCTAGCACAACCATCGCAAAGCCCGTGTTGGCAAAATCGTAGAGCGCCCACGTTCCCGCCCGTCGCCAGGAGAAAGGTTTGTTGGATGACAGTTCCTGCACGTCTGCAATTTGGCAGGCACTACAAAATCTACAAACAGTTATTTAACCTCTAACTGCTTAAATAACTCTACCGCCGACTGCGCACGATTGAGAATATAAACATGATAGCCTGGAGCGCCGCGTCCGAGGAGACCCTTAATTTGTCGTACAGCCCAAGAAACACCGACCTTGCGTTGAGCCTCCTCATCCTCACCACAGGCCTCTAACTCTTTTACTAACAAATCAGGAATTTTAGCCTTACAAAATCCGCAGAATCGACGGGCCTGTTTCAAAGATAATACCGGCATAATCCCTGGTAAAATTGGCACCGTAATTCCTGCAGCACGGGCTCGATCAATAAAATTAAAATAGTCCTCGTTGTCTAAGAAAAGCTGAGTGGTCACAAAATCTGCACCTGCAGAAACTTTTCCTGCTAGATAACGAATATCGGATAAATCATCGGGCGAGGAAGGATGTCTTTCTGGAAAACCTGCAACCCCCACAGCAAAGCGATTGGGAAAACTTTCTTTAATAAGTTCAACTAAACCCGCAGCATAGGCAAAACCTTGAGGATGGGCAGTGAATTCGTTTTGGCCCTTGGGCGGATCGCCACGTAAAGCAAGAATGCCAGCAAAGCCTGCTGCGTCATATTTACTAATTATTTCTTTAAGCTCTTCTCGACTATGCCCCACACAGGTCAGGTGCGCGATGAGTGGATATCCTACTTTAACTAATTGGCTGCCATAATCTAAAACGGTTGAACGATCTGAACCACCGGCACCATAAGTAATCGAAGCAAAGTCTACACCGAGAGGTTTCAGGATTTTTGCCGTTTCCAACATAGCCGCACCATCGGTCGAGGTTTTAGGTGGAAAAAACTCCACCGAAACAGTCGGACGATTTTTGGCCCTCAAACGGTTGATAAACTCTGCCTTAGACATATGTATCATCGTATCAAGATATGTAGATAGATGTCAATATTAGCCTATTTTCTAGAATGACTATCAGTATTGGCGGGCAATTCACCAGGCAGGGCGACGTGGTAAACCATGACCATCCAACAAAGCATCACGGGATAAATAAGTATAATAAACCCCATACTGCCAAAGATTGAGATTAAAATACCAGCACGTACCGAGAGCGTTTGATTGATCACTAAAAATACAACGGGAAGAATAATGAAAATAATCGAAGCAACGTAGCCAATGGAAGTTGTACCTGAATAAAATCCCGCCGATCGCGTTAAGTCCATCTGGCACGCACTGCAGGCCTTTTTCAGATGAAACCAAGACTGAAGAAGCCCATACTGTCCGCAGTTAGGACAGCGACACACGAGCCCACGTGAAATAATTTCACTTCTACTAATTTTTAATTCTTTTTCAGCCTCCATGACTACATGCGCTCCACTGGCTCAATTGCTAATAATCGTAAACCTGTTTCCAATATCGAACAGGTACGGGCACATAACATTAAGCGGCGAGCCTTAGTTGATGCAGGCAAAGATGGGTCACTGACGGAATTGGCAGCGTAGAAAGTTCCGTAAGCCGCTGCTAATTCATGTAAGTATGTACAGAGGTGGTGAGGGCGTAGATCTTCGAGGGCCGAATCTAAAGCAGCGGTGAAACCTAAAAGTTTTCGGGCTAAGGCAATTTCTTCAGGTGTTTCTAAATCAGAAGCACCCTCTTCTCCCTGACCTAGTGTAATGCCGGTTTTTCTAAAAATAGAACGGACGCGAACTGCGGCATACATCAAATAAGGTGCCGTATTCCCTTCAAAAGCTAATAATTTGGACCACGAGAACGAGTAGTCCATCGTTCGGTTTGATGCCAAATCTACATAGCGCAACGCAGCGACTCCGACCTTTTGGGCAATTACCCGACGTTCGGACTCTGGAAGTTCAGGACTCTTCTCGGTAACAGCGGCGTAAGCCCTTTCAGTAGCTTCATCGATGAGTGACTGCAAACGAACTGGGTCGCCCGATTTTGTTTTAATCGCTTTTCCGTCTTCACCTAAAATCGTACCAAACCAAACGTGTCGTAAACGTGGAAGTTTTCTTTGGGTTGAATTAAACCAACGATTTCCTGTTCGGAAAAGTTGATGGAAGTGATCTTGCTGACGACCATCAGTAACGTAGACAATTTCTTCGGCTTTAAAATGTTCTGCCCGATAAAGAAGCGTAGCCAAATCAGTTGAAGCGTAATTGGAAGATCCATCTTTTTTTCTCACAATGAAAGGCATCTTCGTTTCGGCATGACGAGAGAAACGCGGTTCTTCGTCATCCCAAACGACCAAGGCGCCTTCACTCTCTTCCGCTAATCCACATTTTTTAAGTTCGTTATAAACTTGATCCACCTTATCGCGGTAAAAAGACTCACCCAGAATAACGTCACTCTTAAGTCCGAATTGATCGTAGATACGCTGACATGCAGCGTT
>CANCLV010000020.1 GCA_947378905.1 Opitutia bacterium | reverse complement strand
GATGCCCATGGCTCTATCGGAACCGCAGAACACCCAGGGCACCAAGGTAAACCCAGCGATGAATCCATTTGGACTCAGCTCAAAACCGTTTTTGATCCTGAAATCCCCGTTAACATTGTCGACCTAGGTTTAGTCTACTCCTTGCAGGTTGAATCGATTGATGGTTCACCCGACAAACATAGCGTAACAGTGGCCATGACACTTACGGCGCCAGGATGTGGCATGGGGCCAGTGATTGCCGAAGATGCACGTAATCGAATTTTAACAGTGCCGGGAGTGAATCGCGCCCAAGTAAGCATCGTATGGGATCCACCTTGGACACAGTCGATGATTTCTGAAGACGGCAAAATGCAACTCGGTCTGATTTAATTTTTAGTGGCTGACGAAAAACCTAAGCCCTTCGACCCGTACGATCCAGAAGTCATTGCTCGGAGCAATCGGGCAATTCTGGTCGGGCTACAACGTCAGGAAGACACCACCGAGGAGGCACAAGCTTTGCTTAATGAACTTCACGAACTCGTCGGCAACCTGGGAGTAGAAATCCGCGATGCGGTGATTGCCAAAATTCGTGAAGAAAGTCCGAGGCATTTAGTGGGCTCGGGTAAAATGGAAGAGATTGTCGCGCTCGCTAAATCTAAAGAGTGCGGACTAATCATTTTCGACGACGCACTGACGCCTGCCCAGCAACGCAACTGGGAAAAAGACTCTGGGGGGCTCAAAGCCATCGACCGACAAGAAATCATATTAGATATATTCGTTACCCGAGCTAAAACGAGAGAGGCGGTATTGCAGGTAGAATTAGCGAAATTACAACAGCAACTACCACGCTTGAAAAGACTCTGGTCACACTTGGACCGTCAACGAGGCGGAGGTGCTATGCAACGAGATGCAGGGGAAACGCAGATGGAAATGGATCAACGTAAAATCCGAGATAAGATTGCAAAAGTCCGTCGCGACCTCGCCGCCGTTGTCGCCCAACGTGCCACGCAGCGTAAACAACGCCACCGCATTCCCTTGCCTACATTTTCAATTGTCGGATATACCAACGCTGGAAAATCGTCGCTCCTCAATCGTCTTACGGGTGCTGATGTTTTAGCAGAAGACAAATTATTCGCGACATTAGATCCAACTACGCGAAGGCTAAAATTACCTTCGGGTCGGGCCTTACTTTTAACTGATACCGTTGGGTTTGTGCGTCGACTCCCCCACCAACTCGTTGAGGCTTTTAAAGCGACACTCGAAGAAGCCGTGCAGGCTGATTTTTTAATTCATGTGGTCGACCTATCCTCCCCTGAACGCGTCAAACATGCGCAAACTACTCTGAATGTGTTGATGGATATCGGAGCAGGCGATCGACCTATCATTACCATTTTAAATAAAGCTGACTTGGTGGATGAAGCGACGAGAGCTGAGGCTCTTGCAGCACACCCAGGAGCGTTTGTCATTAGCACCATCACTGGCGAAGGCTTACCCCGACTCTTACAAACCCTTGAAGATTGTGCGTCAGAAAATGACCTTAAACTAAATCTCTTTATCCCACACACTGAGTATAGCCAATTATCTAAGTTATACGCTTCAGCATCGATTCTCTCAGCCAAGGCAGATGAAACAGGCACACGCATTATCGCGGTCGTTCCAGAGCGGCTTCAGAGCACCTTCCTCCCCTGGGCTGTTAGGAATTAGAGTTTTAGTCTGGAACTTTTCTGTAAAATAGGGGTTATTATTCATGAACAAGCCCCATGAAACGTCTATCACTTCTAGCCCTATTCATTTCAGCTTCCGCAGTTTTTGCTGCTGAAGACCCAAAAGCAGCAGCACGCCTTGCGGCCTTCAACAAGGATATCAAACCTATCATTGATAAGAGTTGCATCAGCTGCCACGGCAAAGACGGCAAAAGACCCAAAGGCGGATTCAATGCCACTACGCTCGAAGGATTAGAAAAAGGCGGCAAAGAAGAAGGCAAAGGTATCACTTGGGGTGACGCTTCAAAGAGTTCACTCTACACTCTTTCCTACGAGGGCGCAACAGCACGTGATCAAGAGAAGGCGATGCCACCTAAAAAATCTAAAAGCGAACCTCTCACCACTGATCAATTAGCCAAATTAAAAGCTTGGATTGAAGCGAAGTGAAAATTCGTCCTTCCTCTATAAAAAGCCTGCCGTGTGCAGGCTTTTTTATTTCTTCAACGGTTGACCTTTAGTCTTATAAAAATTAAATATTAAATACCCCATGAGCGAACGACACGCCATTAACACCTGGTTAAGATTATTTTTAGCAGTCACTCCTAATTTACTGTTGTTTGCGGCGATGAGTCTTTTGCCAGCGGATGGACAATCACGTGGGCCAGCAATTATTTCCATCTTAGGCAATTTTCATATTTTAGCCCTGCACTTACCTATCGCATTTTTACTCATCGTTCCGCTTTTTGAGTTACTCGATAATACTGAGGCGGCTCAAATCGGCACACGAAGACTTTGTATGGCCGGAGCAGTGAGCGCCTGGATTGCTGCCCTGCTCGGAATCATTTACGGACACTTCAATGGATTTGGCGGCGCCGATGTAGAGACTCACCTCTATGCAGGTATTGGCACTTCATGCTGGGCGTCGATCTCTTGGTACTGCCTCCATAAGTCACGGACCGTTCGTCTGATTGTCCAATTTATGGCTATCATTACGCTATTCTACGCGGCCCACAGCGGCGGCGAAATGGTACACGGCGAAGACTTCCCATTAAAACCCGCTAAAGTTTCTACTAAAAACTAGTCATGTTATCACTCGTCAAAAAAACTATCGCGGTCTGCTTAATAGCTTTCTGTACCATCACTTCTTTTGCCGAAGAGACGACCAAGCCTATTAAAGTTCTCTTAGTGATTGGTGGATGCTGTCACGACTACGCCACGCAGAAAGATCTCATTAAAAACGGTATCGAGTCTCGTATTAACGCCACTGTAGAAATTGCGTATAATGACACCAAAGATACTAAGCCGATTTTTGAAGCTTACAAGAAGGCGAATTGGGCCGATGCCTATGATGTGATTATCCATGATGAATGTGCAGCGGATATTACCGACCCAGCGTATGTAGAAAATATCTTAAAAGCTCACCGCGACGGAAAACCTGCTGTAAATCTCCATTGCGGAATGCACAGTTACCGCTGGGGTAATTACAAAGAACCCATTACAGAGGGTGCAGACAATGCACACTGGTATGAGATGATTGGCCTACAGTCCAACGGTCACGGACCGAAGTTAGCCTTAAATGTTTCCTATTTTAATCAAGAAAGCCCCATCACCAAAGGTTTAACCGATTGGACCACCTTCCCCAATGAAGAGCTCTACAATAACGTTAAAATCTTTCAAATCACCCCCTTGGTGCACGGCAGCCAAATGGTGAAAGACAAAAAAACCGGTGTAGAAAGTAAAGTGGAGTCAATCATCGCGTGGACGAACTTGTACGGGGCTAATAAAACACGCATCTTCAGCACAACCCTCGGACATGACAGCAAGACAGTCGCCGATGATCGCTATCTTGATTTTATTACCCGTGGATTACTTTGGTCAGTCAATCATCTCAGTCCAGATGGCAAACCTGAAGCCGGCTACGGAAAAAAATGATTATTTATGCGGAATAAAATCTATTCTGCCTTCATCTTAATTGGCCTAGTTTTTCTAGGCACTACCCTCACTGCAGCGGAATCAACTCCGAAAGCAGAGAAGAGTATCAGCGTGAAAAAAGGGGTAGGTCTCGGAAGATCACCCGATTGGATAGGACTGAACGAACTAAAGGAACTCAACGTTGCCTGGTTCTATAATTGGCAAACGACTAATTCGAAATTCAATACCAACATCGAGTTCATACCTATGATTCGTGCAGGCAAAACGGCGACGAGTCTAGGACGAGGCGATTTTATTCTTGGCTACAATGAACCCGACCACCCCAAGCAAGATAACATCAGCGTCAAAGAAGGTTTGGCTAATTGGTCGAAAGTCACGATGAAAGGAAAATTCGTCGTGGGGCCAGCGATGTGCAAAGATCCGATTAATGGCGACTGGTTGCCCGACTTCATGAAGGCCAAACCCAAGGTAGATGCGATTGCGGTTCATTGGTACAAGGGAACTAATTCTAAAAAATTCATCGATGATATGGAGGCGATTCATAAAGCTTATGATTTACCATTGTGGATTACCGAGTTCGCTTGCCAAACTTCCGAATCATCAAAGTCGGACCCAAAAAAATTCAGCCAACAAGAGGTAAATCAATTTATAGCTGAGGTGGTTCGCTGGATGGAGAAAACTCCTTGGGTACAACGCTACGCATGGCATAGCTCAAGCGATGGCACATCCTGTCTATACGATGATTCAGGAAAATCTCTCAGTGCCACGGGCAAAGCCTACGCTAAAGACTCTAAATAATTGAGCGGAATTGAAAGGTGGAACAATTCGTCTGCATTGAAGTCGAATGGCTTGCATCTACCTATACAAATACCATTTAAAACCTATGCGCTTCGTTCTCTCACTGCTTTGGCTTAGCACCTCATTGCTCGCCGTTGAAATCAATCCAGTTATTTCTGATAAATTCTATCGAGAGCCTAATGCCACTTTTGCCATCCACCCGAAAGAAGTCCTAAAGAAAGTAGACTTAAACACCGTTAGTGTGGAAGCCGCTCAAAGCCAAATTGAAAACTGTCGTTTAGAAAACCCTGAGGCGATTTGGGTATTCGTTCTTAAAGGAAAGCTGACCGTGAAAGCTACACCTTTGGTCCTGGGCACGAAAAACTTCTTAGAGTTTGCAGAAGAGTCGAGTATTGTAGCCGACGAAAAAGCGACGGCGGCATGCTTAATCCAAATCCAGCAAAGCGAAAACCTAAACCTCTACAGCAAATCTAAAAAAGCTGGCGTCTTAAAAGGTAACGGCAAAGTGAATACCGGTATTATCGTCAACAAAAGTTCGCGCGTTAATATCGATCAAGTTCATTTCGAAAATTTATCTGTCGGCGTTAAAATCGAAAGCGAAGAACCCACCCTAATCCATCAAGCCTGCAGTGTAACGCGATGTGTTTTCGCTAAAATTGAAAACGCTATTATTGCTAATAAAATAAATGGTTTTGTCGCCTTAGATAATTCGTTAAAAGACATCACTGCCACAGGCATTACTGTTAATTCACCCAACTGTACCTTGGCAGGTAATAGCTTTAATAACGTCGTTACAGCGTTTCACTTCAGTGGAGAAAATGCAGCCTTCGTACGCAACGAGTTTATCAGTTGTACAACTGCTTTTGAGTCTACGGCCGAAAGTAAATTAGCATTTATTTCGCAAAATAAAAATACAGGAAATGGCACCCAAGTAAAACTTGATGGCGAAAAACATACACTATTTGATAACAGCATCGCGGGTAAGATTTCCACGTCGGCCGCCTCCCCTGCTAACCACTTTATCTACAAAAATCCGAATCTCAAAACGAGCAATGAGCCAAGCCTCATTGTGTTCAATCCACCCACTTCGAAAAATCCCCACAAAGATACTACGATTGTTCCAGGCATGGGACGATTTGATTTAGAGATTAAGGGCGACAAGGGTGCGGATACGAAAAAGTGGCCGGATTTAAGTGCAGCCCAGAAACAAGCCGACGAAGCACGTACTCAACACCCCCAGGACTTCATTGTGATCCACCTGAAGGGCAACTTTGCTGCACGCACGCCGGAAGGACTAAGTATGCCTGCAAATAGCTGCGTCATTCTCGATGGTACGATCTTTGCCGACACCGATAGTCCCGTCAGTCCACCCTGGGTTAAAGGTGAAAAACCCACTCAGTTGATTGAATTCCCCAAAGAAGGCTACGGTGCAGTCTCGGGCGGAAAACTGGATGCTAATAAGAAAACTTTTTACGGCATCCGCACTTCCTCAGGAAAATCGGATCACGGCGTGATTGAAGATGTCACCATTTATAATGCGGCACGCGACGGTGTTTACACGAAATATCGAAATGGCCAAGCGAGACTCATCGTATCAAAAAGTAATTTTTCTAATAATTTCGGGCGCGGTATTTGGCCACATGTAAGCGGACCCGTTTTCGCGATTGAAAACTATGTGGAGACGAGTGGTAAAGATGGAATCGATTTAGATGCTGGAGCCAGGTATAACATCTGCATTTTTAATACCTCCGTTAAAAATAAACGTCACGGTATTTTCATCGAAGAGGCCTCGCACCACAATATTCTCTTCGGAAATGAACTTAATGAAAATCTGAATTCTGCCGTCCACGTCTGGAATGAAGAAGTTAAAGGTAATACGACCGACAATGCGATCGTTGCTAATGTTTGTAATGGAAATCGCCGAGGACTCAGTTGCGGGGGCAGAGACGCTACTAAACTTTCGAGCTCAAACTTTTACTTTAACAACGAATGCTCACGTAATACTGATTACGGCATTATAACCGGCAATAAAAACGGCCTTAACAATTACTTTAGCCAATGTATCGTGAAAGATAATAAGGCTGGGGATATTCAAGTTAATGAGCCGGCTAAGCCCTACCTGTTAAATACCCCTACAAAGTAAATAGCTCAGAGCTAGGAACAGCACTTATCCTTGGCATTGCGACGCCTGAGACTGATGCCCCAGGCCGCTATACTTAAGGCCAAGCCATAGTAGCTAGGCTCAGGAATAGCCGCGGGTATATAGTCGTAGATTAATGACATACCTACGGTAGCGGTAAGCTTCGAGTAGTCGCGGGTTGGTGTGCCGCCGTAACTACCCAAAGTTAGAAACTGCGTGATTGAAGTAAAGGCCGGCGCAAAAGATATCCCCGTGCCCTTATAAAAAGCTAAATCATTAGTTGCCGATAAATTTAAAACAACCACAGGGTCTGTTAAAAGATTACGACTGGAATCGAAATTGAATATCGCCGAAGTTCTTCGGGCGATGGTTTTAGGCAGAGTTTGATTCGTAATACTGACGCTTCCCGTCCGAGGGAGATTACCGACATCGTAGTCAGTAATTAAACCATCGTGGGCTGTGTTATTTAAATTCGACGCAGCATAGAACAGAATATCCACGTAAATCGCTGATAGGGTGGAGCTACCTGAAGATCCCTGATTGAAAGTGAAACTCCCGCCTAGAGACACGGTGTTAAGTTTGAGGGTAACCGCGCGAAGGGTTCCAAGTTTGCTATCAAACTTAAGAAAGCCTCCATAATTATAGTCAGCGTAGATGGTCGGGTTAAAACTGACCGTCTGTACCTGAGTTAAAAGCGTGACTGCCTCAGACTTCGCGGGGCGCGATAATATACCCAGAGCTGAAATTATTAATAGTCTTCGAAGAAGCTGTGGGGAGTTTTTGTGTTCAATCATGCCCAAGTCATTGGTCGCATCATTAAATGCTCCAATCGCTTAGATACCTTATAAGTTTCTTAGGCTTAATCTGACTTCCAAACAAAAAACCCCTAGTAGCCTAGGGGTTTAAGTTCATTGAATTCGACAGCCCGATTAGGACTTTAACTTACGACGACGAACAGCAACGGCAGCAAGCGCAAGTACGCCTAATCCAATACCATAGGTAGAAGGCTCAGGCACTGCGGTGTAATCATACCTTAAAGAGACGTTAGCTAAAGAGGAGATGCCCGAATAGTTCTGCGTAACATCACCATTGATTGCGCCAATGGTAGATATAGATAAATTAAGAATAAAAGTAGGGGCAAAAACTACATTATCTCCGATAAAATCTTTGATTTGGGAATAGGTACTCAACGTCTGGGTCAACGGAGAAGAATTAGTGATGTCGTACTGACCAGCGGTAAATGTGAAAGTCTTTTGCACACCGCTCGAAATCGTGAGTGGCAAAGTCTGATTTGAAACCGATAAGGTCTTCGATGCTGAACTTAAATCGGAGGACAGACCGTTAAACAAAGTATCACCGCTTGTATCACCCGAATAAACAGAAATTAAAGAAGTAAAACCGGTCACAGTACTCCGGGCGTTACTTGAAAAAGTAAGAGATCCGCCTACACTCGCCGAACTGATAGTAAATGTAACGCTATTGAGCGTACCCAGTGAGCTATTAAAAGTGCGGAATGGGAGCAACGAGTACTCTTGATTAACAACTAAATTAGCACTCGCATTCTGGGTAATCGTCACCGCTTGAGATTGCATCGGCAACACGACAGCTGTGGCTGTAGTCAGCAATAAGAGCGAAAGTTGAGTTTTCATAAAAAAGTTATAAATTAACACTTATCTTATAACTTCATTAAGCAAATGATTTATAACATTTTATTGTTACATTTTAAGGTCGATTAATCGGCTATTTGACTAGATTTGACCAAATCAGCCCGTCGTCCAGCCGCCATCAATGGGTAAACTCTGTCCAGTAATGAAGCTGGCGGACTTAGAACAGAGAAAAAGGACTGTTTCAGCCACCTCAACAGCCTGCCCAAGTCGGCCGATCGGATGCTGGGAAATCAGACCCTGACGCTCGGCGCTATCCCCTTTTCCTACAAATCGATCAATCATGTCGGTTTGAATCGCCCCAGGGGCGACTGCATTCACCCGGATATTTTTGGCAGCGTTCTCCAGGGCAGCCACTTTGGTTAAACCTTCCACCGCATGTTTACTGGCGACGTAAGCTGCCATGCCAGCGATGCCGACATGCCCCGCTACAGAACTTAAATTAACAATCGCACCGCCACCCGATTTTTGGAGAGCGGGGATTTGATATTTCATTCCCCAAAGGACGCCTTCGACATTAACACTAAAAGTATTTTTAAAATTCGCTGCCGTTTGATTTTCAATCAACAGCCCAGGCTGACCTTCAGTGCCAGCATTATTTACGGCAGCATCAAGTCGGCCCCACTTCTTCATCAGTTCATCGACGACTCTTTGATTATCGGACTCTTGGGCGTGATTCGCTAAAATAAAAAGACCTTCCACTCCTAAATTTTTAATCTCATTGAGAAGGGACTCGGCGTTAGCGGATTTTATATCAGTAAATCCGACCGCATAGCCTGCGCGAGCAAAAGCTAAGACGACCGCACGTCCGATACCTGAAGCCCCGCCAGTAACCAAAACAACAGGATGATTAGACTTCATTCAACAATTATCACTCAATTTCATATCCTGTCAAAACAAGGTCATCTGATTCATAAGAAAACCCGATTTAGATTAACTAAACTCATATTAAGTCATTAAAATCAAAGTGAGTGACATCATAGCTTAACTAATTTAATTATCCATACCCCCAACTCCCTATGAATAAGACATTCTGGATAATGATTCTTGGTTTATTTTTTGCCGTACAAGCAGGAGCTAAAACGTCATCCGCTGCTGATGAAGGTGTAACTGTTGATATGAGTGGGACTAATTCAGTTGCTCCCGAAACGACGGCACAACGCGATGCCCGGATGGCCTGGTGGCGCGAAGCCAAGTTTGGCTTATTTATCCATTGGGGTGTTTATGCCGTGCCAGCGGGCAAGTATGGCGATCAAGACAACTACGGAGAATGGATCATGTGGAATACTAAAATGTCGGCATCGGAGTACCAAGGATATGCTAAAAAATTTAATCCGGTTAAATATAATCCCGAACAGTGGGTCAAAATCGCAAAAGACGCAGGTATGCGCTACATGGTGATCACGTCTAAACACCATGACGGGTTCGCACTTTTTCCTTCAAAGGCCAGTAAGTGGAACGTCGTCGATGCCTCGGCTTACGGCAAAGATCTTTTAGGTCCACTCGTTAAAGCTGCGCACGATCAAGATTTGAAAATCGGTTTTTATTATTCTCACGCCCAAGATTGGAATAACCGTGGCGGCGCGATTAAAGCATTTAAAGAAGGTGATGGTTGGGATGACTCACAAAAGGGCTCGTTTGATTCCTATCTCGAAAAAACAGCGATACCACAAATCAAAGAGATTCTAACCAACTATCCCATTGATGTTATTTGGTGGGATACGCCCATCCATATGTATCAGCCTCGCGCTGAACCGATTGCTAAAATATTAAAAGAGATTCGTCCAAAACTTCTCACCAATTTACGTCTGGGTGGCGGTTATGGTGATTTCGCAACGCCCGAGCAGTTTGTGCCTTCGACTGGACTCAAAGGCGATTGGGAAACCTGCATGACGATGAACAAACATTGGGGTTACAACGCGGTAGACCAGAATTGGAAATCATCCTCTGAACTGATTCAAAAATTAATCACGATTTGTGCCAAAGGTGGTAATTTCCTTCTCAACGTTGGTCCTACTGCTGAGGGAGAAATTCCTGCAGAAAGTGTTAAACGACTCAATGACGTGGGGCAGTGGCTAAAAGTGAATGGCGAATCTATTTACGGAACCACGGCTGGACCTTTCCCCTTCCTTACTTGGGGTGCAGCGACTCGAAAAAATCAAGTGGTTTACCTTCATGTCTTTAATTGGCCAGCCAACGGAGAATTACGCCTACCTCTCCACAGCAAAATTAAGAGCACCCAATTACTCGTCGAACCAAGCAAAGAATTAAAGATGAGCCAAGACGCCAAAGGCACAATTATTTATTTACCTAAACAAGCGCCCGATAGCGTCGCGTCCGTCATCAAACTAGAAGTCGCCGAAGAACCCGTCGTCGAACCCATCGCTTCGTTTAATAAAAAACTTACCGCTACCAGCGAGTCGCCCAAAAATCCGGTGGCCGCAGCACAAGATGGTGACGCCGCACAATATTGGGAAGCTGGGGCAGGAGATAAAAATGCTTATTTAGAATATGACTTAGGAAAGCCTACCCTTATACACGCACTCGCCGTCGATGAGCCCGATCGCTGGCCACGTTACAAGCAAGAGATTCGTGTAGAAATTGAAACCGACAAGGGTTGGACTCAATTGCTGGCGACCCAAACCAATGGACACGGACACCAAGTCAAATTCCCAGAAATTAAGGTTCAAAAAATCAGACTGTACGTGAAACGTGAACTGGGACCAGCGGGCATTGCCGAATGGCAAATCTACTCACCCGAGTAAACTAGTACCTACGCTTGAGATTTTTTCATAGTGCCGTATTTTAACGGTACTATGAAAACTTTTTCCATCAAAGCATTTGGTACCACCGCTGCTAAAAATCCTTTAGCACCTTTAACGATCAACCGACGAGTGGCAGGACCCACAGATGTCGAAATTGAAATTTTATATTGCGGCGTTTGTCACTCAGACATCCACCAAGCCCGCAGTGAATGGCAAGGCACGGTGTATCCCTGCGTTCCTGGACACGAAATTGTCGGTCGCGTGACTCAAGTAGGGCCCAAGGTTTCGAAGTTTAAAGTTGGTGATACGGGCGCGGTCGGCTGTATGGTCGATTCATGTCGCACGTGTAGTCACTGCCAGTCAGGCCTCGAACAATACTGTACAAATTACGCAACTTTTACTTATAACAGCCCCGATAAACATTTAGGCGGACATACTTTTGGCGGCTACTCATCGCACATTGTAGTCGACGAAGCGTTCGCTTTGAAAGTTCCAGCTGGTCTTGATTTGGCTGCCACCGCTCCCCTGCTTTGCGCAGGCATTACAACCTACTCACCACTCAAACATTGGAAAATAACAGCAGGTAAAAAAGTCGGTATCGTCGGCTTAGGCGGACTGGGACACATGGGCGTTAAATTTGCCCGCGCTTTCGGTGCACACGTCGTGCTCTTTACTACTTCTGCCAATAAAGTAGCCGATGGATTACGTTTAGGGGCCCACGAAGTTGTTTTATCAACTGATGCAGAAGCAATGGCAAAGCACAGCAGTAGCTTTGACTTTATTTTAGACTGCGTCTCCGCACAGCATGACATCAATAGTTACCTTAGTTTACTTAAACTGGACGGTACATTGACATTAGTCGGCGTACCCGAAAATCCACTATCCGTTTCAGCGTTCAGTTTAATCATGCCGCGTAGAAACTTTGCTGGTTCAGGTATTGGCGGAATTGCCGAAACCCAAGAGATGCTCAATTTCTGTGCCGAAAATAAAATTGTTTCCGAGATTGAACTCATACCCATTCAGAAAATCAACGAAGCCTGGGAACGTATGCTCAAACAGGACGTAAAGTATCGATTCGTAATCGATATGGCATCACTGAAAAATTAAAGTGATTTAAAATTTTGGAGTTCAGCTTCGGCCTTCGACACTAGAACTTCTTGATCTGAAATAAGTTTAGACACTTTTTCCTTATCCCTACGTGCTTTTTCAATCGAGGACTGTATGGAGACTAAATGAGCACGTGCTAATTCAACATCTTGGTCGTTCAACGCACCCTCTTTTTGAAGTTTTTGTATGTGAGCGATCCGCTCTTCTGCCGGCTTTATTAAGTCCTGTCTTAATTTGATCTGCCCTTCAATTACCGAAAGAAGACGTGAAAGTTTTTCACGTTTTGCACGAGCCTCACTCACCTTAAATTCCAAAGTTTTTAACTGAGATTGTTTATCCGAGTTCTCCTTGTAAACCGTGGCGGTTTTAGTTTCAGCCACAGGCAAAATTTGCTTGGGCGAACTCACCACAATTTCATTTTTAATACTATCTAGTTTAGATTTCTTTAAAAATCCAAAGTACCCTACTACGCCTAGGCATAAAACAATTCCTATCACGATTAAGGACTTAAACTTAAGATTAAATAAACTCACAGAAACTACCTAGGTAATATATCAATTAAAGTCCAGCCTCGCATCTTCCCGTGTCCCCTGAACTTAATAAAAGTGGCGGAGAGGATGAGATTGATTGCGCTTCGCTTCAGGGCTCTGCCCCAATGCTTCGCATTGTCTGTTCGCCCATAAAGGGCTCACCGAACGAGTTCTCATCTCATCTCGCGGTATCTACCCCTTGTCCCCGTGTCCCCTTGCCCACTTGGCCCCTAGTTTAATATAAAGTGGCGGAGAGGATGAGATTCGAACTCACGGTACCCTTTTGGGGTACACCCATTTAGCAAACGGGCGCTTTAGGCCACTCAGCCACCTCTCCAGGTCCGCCCAAATTTGAACGGACCCAATCAGTAAATCGGCTCACGGGTGAGGTCAAGTTGCAACCCAGACGGTCCTGATTTTTGTTTTTAATTATTTACGAAACTTATCGCAACTTCTACAAAATAAGGGGGTTTATTGATAGAATACCTATACATGAGAAACTTAATTTATCTGGTAGCGGCGATCGTCATCATTCCCACCGATAGTTTAAGAGCCGATCATGGTCCGAGTGATACAGCAGGGCCAAGCGTTGGCGTCATGAAGCCAGCGATTCGACATCAGAACACTCATAAACATAATCCGATGCTACCCAATCAGGTTAAGGGTCAAATCGGCGATCCTCTTCCAGGATTAACCGCTGCACAACTTGCGGCATTTACAGATGGCAAAGATGACTTCGAAACCTCTGAAACCGTCGCTGGCGGACTTGGACCAATTTTTAATCGCGACTCTTGCGTTGCTTGTCACTCAGCTCCAGCAACCGGTGGAAGCAGTTCCATCAGCGTCACACGTTTTGCAAATATTTCTGGCGGATCATTCGATGGACTAGAATCCTTAGGCGGCACCCTCTTACAAGATCACGCGATTGATCCAGCAGTGGCAGAGACCGTACCACCAGAAGCCAACCATACTTCCTTCCGTAATTCGACTCCGCTCTTCGGCCTTGGCCTCATCGAAGCTATACCCGATAAAGCAATCTTAGATAATGCACGTCGCACTCCTGGCGATGGCGTTAAGGGTCGTGCATCAATGGTGACTGACATCGTATCGGGCAAAACGATGGTCGGAAAATTTGGCTGGAAAGCACAACAGGCCACCATCCTAGCTTTTGCAGCTGATGCTTATCTCAATGAAATGGGCATCACTAATCGCTTCTTCCCATATGAAAATCTACCCAATGGTGATACAGTTAAATTAGCTCAATTTGATACCGTAGCCGACCCCGAAGACCAAGTGGATCCAGCAACCGGCAAAACAGACGTCGATAAAGTTGCTGATTACATGACGCTTCTGGCTCCACCTCCCAGCGGACCTCTTCTTCCCAATGCCGCTGCTGGTAAAAATGTTTTCGTAAACCTCGGCTGTGCACTCTGCCACACTCCATCGATGATGACCGATGCAAAGAGCCCCTACATCGCACTGCGCAATAAAGAAGTTAAACTCTACTCTGACTTACTCTTACACAACATGGGTACCCTTGGAGATGGAATTGTACAAGGCGTAGCGAGCGGATCTGAAATGCGCACCTCACCACTCTGGGGGATCAAATATAGTGCCCCCTACTTACACGATGGTAGCGCGATGACCATCGAAGACGCCATCAAGGCTCACGACGGCGAAGCTAAAATATCCCGCGATCGCTTTAATCGACTCAATAAGAATCAAAAACAACAACTGTTGGATTTCTTGAATTCGATTTAGTTAATTATTGGTTATGAGTTGGCAGGGGTAAGATGCGTCCTGCGCTACCCCTTGTCACCGTGTCCCCTTGCCCACTTGTCCCCTCAACTTATTATCTCGCAACATCACCACGGCTAATTACTCGAATGCCGTGAGTCTGTAGAACGGAAGCAGCCAAATCCTGAGCTTCAGTACGAAGCACTAAACCGTAACGTCCGTTGGGTCGGAATAAAAAGGGATAAACGTAATAAATATTAATTTCAGCACCGAGTAAAAAACTGGTCACATCTTTCAGTTGCGACTCAGACTGCAATTCAATCGCGACAACAGGAACGGCGTCGTACGCGAAATGGTGTTCAATTAAAACCTCTTCTGCTTTTTCAGGATAGTCGACGATGATTCTGATGATGGTTGAGTCCGTGGTATCGACTAAACAAAGCGCCATAATATGGATGTCGGCCTTGCCGAAAGATTCCACTAACTCATTTAAGCGACCGACTTTATTTTCAACGAAAACAGAAAACTGCTTCACCGATCCGTCATCTGGGTGTTTTGTAGTCTTCGAAGTCATGTCAGGATGTATGACAGGTTATAGAGTTTCATCCAGCCCTTTTAGTTTGATTTTATAGCCTTAAAATAAACTATAGCAGGACATGATAGCTGTTTTAGCCATATTCTTAGCACAAGCCAGCCCGCCCCCGGCCGAACTAAAGATCGAACTCTATGAAACCAAACAGGAAGTAGTTGAATTGCCTGAGACTATCGTGGTTGAAACCCGTCGCCCATCCCTACTGAGCGAGGCCTCACCATCCGTCACCAAGTTTACGCCGCAAGACAGCTCCCTCTCTCAGTTTGGGACGCTTTCAAATGTACTCTCCGCCTCCCCAGGTGTTTATGCCAGCGAGCAATCAGGCATTGGGTCTTCAACATCCGTTTTTTTTCGTGGAACAAATTCAGCCCACACCGCCTTCCTTCTCGACGGACGAAGACTTTCTGAAGGCTTCTCTGGAAATTACGAAATTGGACGCTACCGCACCTACGGTCTTTCCTCTGTAGAAGTCCTGCGCGGACCCTCATCGTCACTCTACGGTGCTAACGCGCTCGGTGGAGTCATCGACTGCCGACTACCTCAGCCCCTTTCGGAATCCAGTAACATACATTCAACTTTAGAAATCGGATCTTACGATTTTGCATCACTGGGTATTACCGTTACCAATAACAATGCCAAGGGCGCCGAGCCTGCAACCCAAGGTAATACCATTACCTTTACGACTTCACACAATAAGGGCTGGCGTGAAAATAGTTCACGCGACGCTTCTACATTATTATTTAAATCGGTTTGGAAGATTTCCGACCAAGTTAATTTTGATGTGATTGGTTCTGCGGATACTAGCCGTGCCCGTCTACCAGGAACAGATGTCGCCCCGACTCCAGACGATTGGCAAAATGATCACGGTTGGCTCATCTCTCCAGGAATTTTCTTCCGTAACGATACCACGCAAGCAGCGGCCTTTTGGTCACACAACGAAACCTCGACTAAGAGTTATAACTTTGCGACGGACTACAGTTATAAAGTGAAGCGCGATGAAATCACCGCTTACGTTGATCAAAAAATCGACGCTCAACTCAATCTGGGGCTGGGCGTGAGTTATGAGAATAATCGATTCGACCAAGTTGAGAGCACTCCCAAAACTTGGGTCGATACAATCGAGTCACTAGGTTTTTGGACTCGTGCGGATTGGAAAATTACCCCGAACGACCAATTGAAAGTAACTCTGCGTGAGGATACTTTTTCGGATTTCAAAAAACACTTCTCCTGGGACATCAACTATCGTCATCAATTAAGCAAAGAACTAAGCGCCCATGCTAAATTAGCCACGGCTTACCACACCCCGAGTGCAAATGATCTTGCGGGTGGCACCGTTGGCGGTGTGCCCTTAAGACCTGAAACTAATTACGGTAAAGAATTGGGTCTCCGTTATGAAAACGGCAAAGACCTCAGTTGGACTCTGGTAGTATTTGAAAATAGTCTGACCGACTTAATCAGTTTTGATTACGTTTACCCCTATCCCGCCTATAATATCAATCAGGCTCGCACCCGCGGAGTAGAGTTCGGAGTGCAATCACAACTCGCCAACAGTCTCAAACTCTTCGGCTCGGGAACTTATTTAAATACCAAAGACTTTGCGACCAACGACAGTCTGATCCGTCGTCCCGATCTGATTTTTACGCTCGGAGCCGAAATAAATCCGACGACTGCTTGGACCTACGGATTATCGGTAAATCACATCGCAAACCGGATTGATTACGACCCCCTCTCCTACGCAGTCGTTAAATCTCCCAACGGTACCTACTGGCGCACTTGGTTCGTTTATCATTATAAAACCAACCAGAATTTATCACTGCATGTTGAAAATCTATTTAATGAAACCGCAGCCCCTGCTAGCTTAGGGTTTCCCGCTCAGCCACGTTCGTTTTATTTATCATTTTCAGTTAAATACTAGTTCCCTTCCTTGCCAAGGCGGTGAATAGCAAACTAGTATAAACCTTCTTAACTATGAGTCGGTACTATTTCGCCTACGGTTCAAATCTCGACAGCAGTCAAATGGAGCGTCGTTGCCCTGGGCAACAGTATCGCTGTAAAGCCTTTCTCCCGAAATATCGCTTAGCTTTCACGCACCCGAGCACAACATGGGGAGGTGGCTCAGCAGATATAGTTGACGACGAACTTTCACCAGGAGTCTGGGGATGCATTTACGAACTAACCACCGATGACTGGTTAAGATTATGCGAAGCCGAGGGTCCAGGTTATCGAAGAACAACCATCACTGTCTGGGAAGCTGGCGTCGAAGACTGTCCTTTTGAGTGCGATGCTTTTAAAGTCATTGATCCGACCGGACCCCACCTTCCCGCCAAAGCTTATTTAGATAAAATTATCCGCGGTGCATTGGCCCGAAGCTTACCAGCAGGCTGGATTACTTGGCTCAAAGGCTTATCACATAAAGGCTAAGTGAAGAAAGCCAAACGACGTTGTTTCTGGTGCGGCGAAGACCCGCTGTACGTCAACTATCACGACCATGAATGGGGCGAACCTATTCGCCAAGACCATAAGCTCTTTGAGCAACTGACTCTTGAAGGCGCTCAAGCAGGCTTATCTTGGCTAATCATTCTTCGCAAAAGAGAAAATTACCGCAAAGCCTTTGTCGGGTTTGACCCGAAAAAAGTGGCGCAGTTTAAAAAATCTAAAATTGAAAAACTTATTTTAAATCAGGGTATCATTCGTCATCGCGGAAAAATTATCTCCACCGTGAACAATGCTAAAATTTTCTTATCGATGCAGAAAGAGTACGGAAGTTTTTCGCGCTGGCTCTGGGACCATGCCCGCGAAAATAAAAACCAACATCGTCTAAACTCTTCTACTTCTGGACTAGCTTTAAAATTATCCAAAGACCTCAAAAAGCGCGGGATGAAGTTCGTCGGGCCATCCATTATTCATGCCTTTTTACAGGCCGTGGGAGTATTTTCGGATCACCAGCCAGACTGTTGGAAGTTTGCCAAAAAATAGCCCGCGACAGTTTTACCCTCAAAAGGCTTCATTAAAGGAATTACTCAAGAGAATCAGGCCTTAGGCTGAGATTTTATTCACTTTTAGAGGAACATTCTCGACTGTCCAATAATCTCACTATTCTCAAACCCACCCCTATTTTATGTCACCCCTCAATCGTCGTTCCTTCATTAAGAGTACCGCCTTCGCTGCCACCGCAGTCGGATTAAGTGCCCGTAGCTTCGCCCAGTCCACTGGCGCCAATAGCGATATTCGCGTCGCCGTTGTTGGCTTTCGTAGCCGTGGCCTCGAACACATCAAAGAAATCAAAAAGGTTCCTGGCGTTCGCATTGTCGCATTATGCGATGTCGATTCAGACGTTCTCGCAAAAGGCCTCATCGATTGTCCTGGTGCAGTAGGCTATACCGACATTCGTAAGATGCTCGAAGATAAAAATATCGATGCCGTCTCCATCGCCAGTCCCAACCACTTACACTCCATCCAAGGCATCTGGACACTTCAAGCCGGCAAACACCTCTACATTGAAAAACCTCTTTCTCACAATATTTTCGAAGGTCAGCAACTCGTTGCCGCAGGAAGCTATTTCAATAAATTAGTGATTCAGGCAGGCACCCAGAGCCGTTCGGGTGTGGGCATTCGTGCTGCCGTGAAGGATGTACATGCCGGCAAATACGGAAAAGTAAAAGTGGCGCGAGCACTCTGTTACAAACGCCGCAAGTCCATCGGTCCCGCCAAGAAAAACTCTATTCCAGCCAATATTGACTATGATTTATGGAACGGTCCTGCCGATATCCAAGAATCCATTCGCGGAAATCAAACCGATCCAGTTAACGAAACCAAGAGCTTTGGCGCGGTACACTACGATTGGCATTGGTTCTGGAATTACGGCGGTGGCGACATGTGCAATCAGGCCATCCACGAAATTGATATCGCACGCTGGTTCCTCAATACTCACGAAGTCGCCCCAGAGGTAATGTCCATCGGCGGTCGCTTATCTTACAGCGACTGCGG
>CANCLV010000019.1 GCA_947378905.1 Opitutia bacterium | reverse complement strand
ATCGCAGGTAATACTAAGATATAAACTTCGGGGTGACCGAAAATCCAGAAGAGGTGTTGCCAGAGAATCGGCTGACCACCGGCAGAAGGATTAAAGAAGTTAGCACCAAACTGACGGTCGAACATTAATTCAATCAGCGCGACGGTGATCGCAGGGAAAGCTAAGATGATTAAAATCGAGGTTACCAATGTCATCCAAGTAAACACTGGGAGACGCATCATCGTCATACCCTTCGCACGCATGTTGATGATGGTGCAAATAAAGTTGAACGAAGCGGCTAAAGAAGCGACGCCGAGAATTTGAATACCGATAATCCAGAAGTCTGTACCCACGCCCGTGAAGCGCGGAGAGTGTAAAGCTGCATCGGCCTGACCAAATGTACCAGAGAGTGGAGCGTAACTGAACCAACCGTTAGCTGGTGCAAAGTCGGTATAAACTAAACTCTTATACCAATCGAAATTTTTAAACCAACCAGCGAGGTGGCCGAATTCAAACAACCAGCTACTGTTTAAAACAAACGCTCCCGCTACGAATGTCCAAAGCGAGAAAGCGTTGAGTCGTGGGAAGGCGACGTCGCGTGCACCGATTTGCAGAGGTACGAGGAAATTAAAGAACGCAGCAGAGAGAGGCATCACACCCAAGAAGATCATCGTGGTGCCGTGCATCGTGAAGAGCTGATTATACATACGAGCCGTCACGAAATCGTTATCGGGACGAGCCAACTGTGTACGAATCGCCAAAGCTTCAACGCCACCCACCAAGAAGAACAACATCGCAAAGGCGCCATACATGATACCGATTTTCTTGTGGTCGACGGTGGTGAGCCAATCGGCCCAACCTGTTGAACGATCAGGGCGGATTAAGCCGAGATCGCTGCGTTCAGGGGCGAGTTCCAATTTAGAGGCTACAGGCGCGTGATGGGAGTCGTGTGACATTGGATTTAAATTATTTTAGAGTTAAGAGATATTCCGCTAAACAATCGAGTTCCTCAGCGGTGAATTGTTGGTGGCTCTCATTGAGACTCACCACATTGAACATCTTGTAATAATGCATGCGGTTGCCGGGCTTAACATCTTTAGTAGGCTGACCATCGATACCGTGAGAGGTACCCGAGGAACCGATCCATTTAATTAAGTTGGCCTTAAGCACAGCAGGATCAACGGGGGTCGTTGATTCAGTATTCTTCGTTTGAACTTCTAAAGCTAACTGAGCTTTACGATCACGGTTATCGAGCCACGCACCCGCGAGTGAGCGACGTGAAGCGACGTGAGTTAAGTCAGGTGCAAAGTTACCCGCACCGAAGTGTCCAGAAATATTGTGGCACATCGCACAAGTCTTGGCGGCAAATAAAGCTTTTCCTTTTTCAGCTTTGGAATTCGGCTCAACGGGAGCAGCTTCTGCTTTTTGAGCTTTGACCCATTTTGCAAATTCTTCGGGCTCCACCACATTACAACGGAAGAGCATGTAGGCGTGAGAGTCGCCGCAGAATTCTGCGCATTGACCGTAATAGTGACCCACTTGATCGGCCTGAATCCACATCTTGTTTTTACGGCCAGGCATTAAGTCAACCTTACCAGCAATCTTGGGCAACCAGAAGGAGTGAATCACATCTTCCGAACGTAAATTTAAACGAACTGCTTTACCGCGGGGAATAACAATTTCGTTAGGTACGGTGTGCTTAGCATCGGCAGTTAATCCTAATTGTGGATATTCGAAACGGAACCACCACTGTTTACCAATGACGTCGATTTCTAAAACATCACCTGCGAGAGCTTTGGGATAATTTTCTTTTCCATTCTCATCGAGGTGCTGATACCAAGCAGAAAGTTTTGAAGCAGGAATCGCTTCAGCGGGAACATCATCGGTGTACCAGATTGCACTCAGTGTTGGGATCGCGATAAAAACTAAGGCGCCAATCGATGCGGTAATTAAGCCAATCTCTACTAAAGGATTACCGTGGCCTTCTTCTACCTTCGGACGTGTGTCTTCACCTGCACGGGCGCGAAAACGAATCACTGCATAAACCAGTAGGCCGCCAACAATCGCAAAGAGAACGAGCACTAGCCAAACCGTGTCCATGAACACATCGAACTGCATCTTCGCCACAGGGCCCTTGGGATCGAGGGTCGACTGACGAACATTTAAGTCGTCGCGCGAGCAGGCGCTCACCAAAATTCCAAAAATGGAAATGGTGAAGAGGTGGACCTTGTTAAAAATGCGTGAAAACATTGGAATACGTATTTCGGACTGTGCAAAAGTTCGTAAAATCTGGCTGATTTGCAAGCACCGCTCTCCTGCGTGTATTTAAACATCATAGTCTCGCACAATATAAGGCCGATGGTTATGATTTAAGTCATTGTATATTAAGTATTTATGAATAATTAATTCAAATCACCTCCACTAATAGTCTGGGGGCTAATGGCTACTACCCTATAATTTATTGTGGGTTGCTCCCTTGGTTTAGGAGTTTACCCCCTACATCTATGTCCTGGAAGAGTCCACATGGCACCCCCCTGCCCGACTGGCGGCAACGCACCCTGATGATGGGGATTATAAATATCACCCCTGATTCTTTTTCTGACGGGGGCGAAGTCACAGATATTACTTCGGCACTCGTGCGAGCTCAAAGCCTGCTCGATCAAGGAGTCGATATTTTAGATTTGGGTGCAGAATCAACCCGACCCGGCTCGCAGTCCATTTCTGAAGAAATTGAACTCGCACGATTAAAACCCGTCATCATCGCGCTCCGAAAAAAATTTCCGCGTGTACCACTTTCAGTCGATACCTACAAATCAGCCGTCGCCCAATGTGCGGTCGAAAATGGTGCAGATATAATTAATGACGTTGAGGGAGCCCGCTGGGAAGTGTCGGGAAAATCTTCTGCGATGGCTAAAGTTGCCGCGCAGTTAAAATGTCCGCTCATTTTAATGCATCGCAGAAAAGAGGCTAATTATAAGGACTTTTGGCCTGAAATGCTGAGCGACTTAAAACTATCTGTTAACTTTTGTTTAGAGGCGGGAGTCACACCCGAACAACTTTGGTTGGATCCCGGATTCGGATTTGGAAAAACTCCTCAGCAGAATCTTATGCTCGTGCGAAATTTAGAAAAAATTACTGCACTCGGATTTCCCATCATGCTCGGAACGAGTCGCAAATCTACTCTCGGTTTAGTGCTTAATGAGAAAAATCCGTTGCAGCGCGAAGTAGGCAATGAAGTCACAGCGACCTGGGGAATTGCCCAAGGTTGCCACATGATTCGCGCGCATGATTTTTCGCGCTTAAAGAAAATTATTCAGATGGCGGACGCTTTACGCCGAGGCCAAACTTGGGCTGAATAATAATCCTTTTCATAAACTGGAGCCAGCAGACGGACTCGAACCGACGACCTGCCGCTTACAAGGCGGCTGCTCTACCAACTGAGCTATGCTGGCAATCCAATGGGGTTTTACTCTTTTATTTCACCCCCCTCTGTCAATCACGCTACATATCTATTTTAGGGATTGAACCCCCCTATGATTTTTAAGACAAAAAAGAACCCTACTAAATTTAGCTCATTATGCGTATCCCCGTCTCCCTTCTTGTACTTTGTGCGGCTATTACAGGTTGCACAACCGACACCGATTCCTCGCTCACTCAAGAGGTCTCCATCACATCCATCCCGCCTAATGCTGCGGTGCGTGTTAACGGCAGAGCCGTAGGTCGTACGCCTACAACTATCACTTTAGAACGAAACGCTAATTATGAATTAGCCGTAGGCAAAGGTGGCTACACTCCAGAGTCAGCCTACCTCAAGCCAACGCTTCGCACCAGTGGCACAGGCGCCATGGATTACGGTTTCCCTGAAAAAATCAACGTTACCCTCTCTAAACTTCCTGGCGCAGATGACGTTGCCGTTCCCGAAGGTGATGAAGCAGAATTTAAATCATTAGTTCAAAAAGCTAACGACTCAGGACTCGCCCCACGTAGCGGCGATACCGTTGCCGATATGAAAAAAGATATCGAAGAAGTTAAGACTTCGATCGAAAAAATTAAAGCCGGTATCGCGGCCAGAGACGCTGCCTACAGCGCAAAGATTGGTGAAATCGCCAAAGTTTTAGCGGACGCTAAATCACCTGAATTAAAATCTAACGATGCTTCTGCAGAAGCTAAAGTTCTTGAGGCAGAAGCAGCTCTTCGCGCTGCCCTCGACAACCGCAACAACACCGCAGGTGCGCAAGCGAAGGATACACTCGCCGCCCTCCAAGCAAAACAAGCCTCACTCGAAGCACGTATTGATGCTAAAACCGCTGAAGAATTAGCCGCGAAAATCGAGCAAAACAAAGCTGAAATTGTTAAAGTCGTTGCCGAATCTGACGCAGTCGTAGCCAAAGCTATTGCAAATTTAGAAAAAGCTAAAGCCGATCGCGAAGCTGCTATTGGAGGCAAACCATTCAATGAACGCGTGATTGCTGCTGAAGCCGAATTAGCCGCCCAGCAAGAAGCGAATAAAAAAGCCAACCAACAGACAGCAGAAACTCTCCGAATTCTAACCGAGAGAAATGAACGCCTCATTGCCCTCAATGGTGGTGCCGACGTTTTAACTAAGGCTGAAGCCGCTAAACAATTAGAAGAAATTCAAAAAGCCCTCGAAGAACAAAAAGCTACAGCTGCGAATGCTGTCGCTGAAATGAACAGACAACTAGGCGAAGCAACCGCGAAAGTCGCTGCTGCTAATGCTGAATCCCAAAAGAGAATCTACGCTGAATTCAACACCCGCTACGCTCTCGTTGAAAATCGCTTCCGTAACAAACAAATCACTGAAGCCGAGTTCAAAGCTAAGATCGCCGAGCTTCGTAAAGAGTTAGGCCAATAATCACACCAAAGACTTAAACCAAGAAGCCCAGCTAATCACTGGGCTTTTTTATTGGAAGTAGGCCAAAGCTGTACAACTTCAGTTCATGTCCACTGAACTAAACCGTACACCACTCTACGATCTACATCTAGAACTGGGTGCACGCATGGTTCCCTTCGCTGGTTGGGAAATGCCGGTACAATACTCAGGCATCATCGAAGAACATTTAGCCGTACGCCATAAGGCTGGGTTATTCGACGTCTCACACATGGGAGAGACTCGTGTGCGCGGTAAAGATGCTGCGGCTTTTTTAGATGCTATCATGACGAATGAGTTTTCATCTCTTCGCCCTAATCACGCTCGCTATACAATCATGTGCTACCCTGACGGTGGATGTGTAGATGATTTAATTATTTACCGAGTATCTCATGAAGAGTTCTTCATTTGTCTCAATGCCTCCAACGCCGCCAAAGATATCGCCTGGATGAAGTCCCAAGTTGGAGACTGGAAAGTAGAAATTATCGATGAGTGCTCTCAGTGGGCTCAACTTGCCCTCCAAGGACCTTTGGCCGAAAAAATTCTTTCGAGTTTAACTGATCTTAAATTAGACACCCTAAAACGATTTGGCTTTCTGAATGGTGAAGTGGCGGGAGCACAAAACTGTATCGTCGCGCGTACGGGCTATACGGGTTCACCAGGATTTGAAATTTATATTCCTGCATCACAAAGCACACAAGTGGCTCGCGCTATTTTAGAAAAAGGTAAGCCTGATGGACTTTTACCTATCGGCCTGGGGGCACGTGACTCCTTAAGATTGGAAGCGGGCTATCCTTTATATGGTCACGAGCTATCGGAAAAGATTTCCCCGATTCAGGCCGGACTTTCGTGGACCGTTAAATTCACCAAGCCACAATTCATCGGACGAGATTCCTTATTACTCCAAACTGAAAAAGGTGTAAGCTCAAAGGTAGTAATGTATTCATTGAACGATCGACGTATCGCGCGGCCAGGTGCTACGGTTTTTTCCGGAGATAAAGCCGTGGGTGAAATTCTCTCTGGCACCCTCTCGCCAGTACTTAATAAGCCCATCGGCACCGCTTTGGTGACCACCGGAAGCAACCTTGATACTTTAACCGTAGATATCCGCGGCACACATTTACCTTTGCAAATTACACAAACCCCATTCTTTAAGTAATCCATCATCTTCACTCATGAGCACCGTCCCAACTAATTTACGCTACACCAAGGACCACGAGTGGGTTAAAGTAGAGGCTGATGGCACGGTCACTGTGGGCATTACCGATTACGCCCAAGCCGCCTTGGGTGACGTTACATTTATCGACCTACCCAAAGTGGGCAGACAATTAGAAGCGAACGATGTTTTTGGGACTGTTGAATCGGTTAAAGCCGCATCCGATCTTTATAGTCCAGTTAGTGGCGAAGTTATCGCCATCAATAGCAGTCTCAATGATACGCCCGATTTAGTGAATCGTGAGCCCTATGAAAAAGCCTGGATGATTAAGATGAAGCTTAAGAGCCCAGCGGAGTTGGATAAACTTCTCGATAGTTCAAGTTACCAATCGATACTTTAGTCTTAGAACGACCCGACCCACTCTTGCTCTTTGGGTTAATCTTTGTTCACTAAACCGACTGATGTCTTTTGCGGAAGTCCATGCCACCTTTTCTTGGGATGAAGTTTTATCTTCTATCCAAAAACGTACTTCGGCTGATGTTTTAAAGTCTCTGGCCCGTGCAGAAAATGGACTCTGTGATTTAGAAGATTTTAAAAATTTCGTCTCTCCCGCCGCCGAGCCCTACTTGGAAAAATTAGCCCGCCTCAGCCATGAGCGAACTGTGCAACGTTTTGGACGAACGATACAAATGTTCGCCCCGGTCTACTTATCTAATGAATGCCAAAATATTTGTACTTATTGCGGATTCTCAGCTGGAAATAAAGTAGCCCGACGTACCCTCACTCCGGGTGAAATATTAAAAGAAGGCGGTGCGCTCAAGAAACTAGGCTTCAACCATATTCTTATTTTAACCGGTGAGTCTACCCATGTGGGCGTGCCTTACTTTATTTCAGCTCTCGATTGTCTGCGCCCACACTTCTCTTCGCTCTCCATGGAGGTGCAACCACTCGAAGTGGAAGACTATCAAAAACTCCGATCTCACGGATTAAATTCGGTTTTTGTTTATCAAGAAACCTATCACCGCGAAACTTATAACATCCACCACCCTAAGGGCAGAAAATCCGACTTCCTTTATCGACTCGATGCCCCCGATAGAATCGGCGAGGCAGGTATAAATAAAATCGGGCTCGGTGCACTATTTGGCCTAGAAGATTGGCGGGCAGAATGTTTCTTCACTGCACTGCACTTACAATGGCTCGAACGTAAACATTGGAAAAGTCGCTTTAGTATCTCCTTCCCTAGACTCCGTCCACATGAAGGAGACTTACAACCGAAGGTCGAAATGAGCGATCGCCAACTCGTCCAAGCCATCTGTGCGTTCCGACTTTTTAACGGCGAATTGGAATTAACTTTAAGCACCCGTGAAAGTAAGGTCTTCCGTGATCACGCTTTCAAATTAGGTATCACCTCAATGAGCGCAGGCTCTCGCACTAACCCTGGAGGTTATGCTGAGGGCAAGGAGGCTTCACTCGAGCAATTCGCTATTGAGGATATTCGTTCACCTGCGGAATTGGCGGAAATGCTGAAATCGAATGGCTATGAAACTGTTTGGAAAGATTGGGATATCACTTATGACCAATCTACCGCCGCCCACCCATGAGTCCGCAACGCGCCTGGATTGATTCCGCCCAAACCCAAGAGTGTGCCAACGGCATGCGTCTAAAACTTTCCGAACAAGAAAGCACTCACATCGTCCGCAGCCTGCGCTACCGTCGCGGTGACGCACTCATTCTTATCAACGGTGAAGGATTAGTAATCGATGGAAAAATTGAATCCGCCGATAGTGCATGCAGTATCGTAGAAATTTTGCGGTTTCGCCAAACCCCTAAACCTACACCTGAAATTATTGTGGCACAAAGCATGCCCAAGGGTGGCACGATGGATGACTTAGTCCGTAATATTTGCGAAGCGGGAGCTTCAGGAATCATTCCACTCGAGTCAGCCCGCTGTGAAGTGAAACTGGACGCCGACCGTGCGAGAACACGAATGCTTCGCTGGCATCAACAAGCCGTCGAAGCCTGCAAACAATCCAGCAATCCGTGGTGCACAGAGATTCATGCACCACAACCGATTAAAAACTGGCTAGAAAAACTTCCAGCCCAAGAGAAAGATGAACTAAGATTGCTAGGCTCACTACAGATTGGTGCGGAGCCAGTAGGAAATCTTAACCTTCAAAAAGCCAAGAAGATTACTTGGTTAATCGGACCCGAAGGCGACTTCACCTCCGAAGAAGTTGATCAAGCCATTGCCTGTGGATTTATCGGTGTAACACTGGGACCTAATGTTTTACGTGCAGAAAATGCAGCGTTAGCGAGCGTCGTGATTACCCAGGCCTTAGTTGCAATAAATAAGTCGGGCAGTTAAGAGTGCTACGACCGTTATAAAATAAACTCTTAAAGCTGTGATGACTGGATCGGTGGTTTTATATTTACCGATAAACCAATGAGAGGCTCCGCCTAAAAGGCAGGCTGAAACAGGAATCGGGTTAATAGTTTCAGGTCTCAAATAGGCCAAAACAAAGCCTAACGCCGTTGCACTCATGGGAATCAAACGCCAATAGAGCTGCGACTCGGGGCTTCGGTAAATCACCGCAAAGGCCGACGTAAATAAAAACAAGAGCGGCAAAAACTCTCCGAGGGTAAGTCGACCAAAATGAGCCACGACTAGACCGAGCAAAAAAATGACCGCTAAGATTACTCCACCTAGACCCGATTCAAAATAACCCGAGAGAGTTTTCTTTTGAATCCATAGCAATATCACTCGACCAAACCAAATGAGGCTGAGTGAAAATAAATGGGTTAGTAATAGCCGTGGACTACTTAGAGTTTGTAAAACAATTCCTGGTCGGAGCGCTTCAATCGCTAAAATTAAGAAAAGCGGAATATCCACCGCCCATAAATTCCTAAAATTTAAAACTGAAAAGAATGGCTCCTTAAAAAATCGGTTCATTATTTCTTATTCGACGGAGCGCGGGCGACCACGGCCTTCATACGATTAAGCATTTCTTGCAGACGGGCACGTGGACATCCAAAATTAATTCGCACGTGACTTGATCCGCCGAAATCCAATCCATTACTTAAACCGACTCCGCCTTTTTCAAACTCTGCATGGGCGTTTTCAAAGCCTAATGCAGAAACATCCAGCCAAGCTAAGAAGCTGGACTGAGGGCGTTGACGTAAAAACACACCTGGCATCTGCTTTAATTCTTTCTCTATTAAATCAAGATTGCCTCTTAAATATTCAACACAAGCCACGCGCCATTCCTCACCGTGGTCAAAGGCGGCCTGTGTGGCAGCCAAGCCAAATACATTTTGATCTAGGGATAGGCCCTGTAAAATCCGGCGGAATTTTGTGCGCAAACCTGCATCGGCGATAATCGCAAAGCCACAGGTAAGTCCGGCAATATTGTATGTTTTACTCGCTGCCATTAAAGTCACCGTACGAGCGGCAGTATCTGCATTTAATGCTGCAAATACCGTATGTTTTGCCGCTGGATCTAAAATAAGATCGCAGTGAATTTCGTCCGAACAGACCACGAGATTATATTTTTTAACAATCGCAGCAATACGTTCTAACTCGGCACGAGTAAACACACGAGCCAAGGGATTATACGGATTGCAGAGTAGTAAAATTTTTGAAGCCGATTGAGAACAGGCAGCCTCTAATTTTTCCCAATCAAATGTCCAATACCCGTCTACCAAAACCATCTCTAATTTTATGGAGGTACGTTCAGAAATAGTGGGGGCAGTTAAAAAAGGAGGATAAGCTGGAGTGGTTGTCACCACCGTCTCACCCGGATTAGTCGTGCAACGGATAGCTCCATGAATCCCTGGAACTAAGGAGGTCATAAACGTAATCCACTCCGGTTGGATTTCCCAGCCGTGCCGGCGACGCATGTACTTAACAACGGAATTAAAAACTTCGTCGCGCTGTGCTGGATAACCATAGATGCCGTGAGCTGCTCGCGCTTGCAATGCCTCAACAACTGCGGGTGGTGAGACAAAATCCATATCCGCAATCCAACTAGGAATAATATCGCGTTGTGCATATTTGTGCCACTTGGTGCTGTCGGTTCCAGCGCGTTCCGGACAACTATCAAAATTGAAAGCCATACTAGGTATAACCTTGGATTGAACAGCGTAAGGGGCAAACGCAATTTCTAAGAATGTCATTTCTCGAAAATATAGACACTGGGCTCATGGATGTGCTATTCCCGCGAGATTGCCTGGTAACGCAAAGGCCTATGGAAAATGAACGGCTCCGCTATCTATCACAGGCGGGACTGGACCGCTTAGAATGGATTCACGACCCGCGGTGCACAGTTTGCGGGCACCCTTTTGATGGTTGGATCGAGGGCGAGCGAAGGTGTCCCCATTGTTTAGAAATCCCACCCGCTTACCATCGTGCGCTCTGTGCCTTTCGAGCCCGCGGATCCGCCCGTAATATTATTCACAAAATAAAATATCAACAAAGTCCGTGGCTGATTGAAGACCTCGTCACGGCCGCCTTGGACGATCCACAATTTCGACGTCACTGCGCGGGTTCTATCCTGGTACCTGTGCCTATGCATCCTCACAAAAAACGGGAGCGACACTATAATCAGGCGGAACGCATTGCCCGCACTCTCATGAATCGGGTACCGGGATGCACTTACCTAAATGCACTCAACAAAATACTGCCCACGGTTTCTCAGACAAAATTAGGGCGAACCGAACGACGAACCAATGTCGCCAAGGCTTTTGCGTTAAATCCTAATATAAAATTAAATACGCAGGCACGTTATGTGGTGGTCGATGACGTCCTGACCACGGGTGCCACCCTGCATGCGTGTGCTCAGGTTTTACGAAAAGCCGGGATTAAAACCGTGGACGCCCTCGCCTTAGCTCACGGTTAAAACCGTATTCAAATCCGCCTGCGAAATATTCATTTGTTTTAAAATAAATTCCTCCATGTCTTTAGCGAGAGGCGCAGAAAATGTTCGGGTAAACTGAGGGGCTTTGAATTCTAGACGAGCGGCATGCAGTGCTTGGCGCGTGAATCCGCAATTCTTAGCCAATCGCTCTGTCCAGCCATGCTCAATAAATTCAAGGTAAAGAGAATCATCTCCGCCATAAATTTTATCTCCCAAAACAGGATAACCCAACCAAAGCGCATGCGCACGAATTTGATGCTTACGTCCAGTATGAGGCTGAACGCGTGCCAAAGTATAACCTCCAGATTTTATAATCGGTTCAAAAAAAGTAGCGGCAGGTAATGTTCCTGGACCCTCGCGCACGGCGGTTTTAACCACCACCCTGCTCGTTTCATCTGGACCGAGTGGTTGATCGACTTGTATGGGACTGGGTAATTCGCCGCGTAGTAACGTGTAATAGGTTTTTGTTACCCATCGGCGCTCCATCGCAGTTTGTGAAAGCGATGCTGCTGTCGCGTTTTTAGCGATTAAAATAATTCCACTCGTTTCACGATCGAGTCGACTGACTAAATGCATAGTTTCTAGTCCGCGCCATTCACGCACCGCACCCACGAGTGACGACCACGGACCGTCTTTCGATGGATGACAAACCAACCAGCCAGGTTTATCGAAAACTAAAAAATCTTCGTCTTCGGCGATAAGCCATTTGGGTAAATCATCAGGATTTACCTTGGGTGCATTTAATCCCGGACCGATAGGATCGGGTCCACTCATGAGCGATTCATTAATTTATCCTGTAAATGTGGATTCAGTTTTTTGCCGTGATATCGGGCTAAAACCTCTCCCGCTAAATACAGAGAGCCAATGACCACGACCGTTGGGCCCGATACTGAACATTGCTGAGGAGCGGGAAATAAATCTTCAACTGGAGCTATTTTTGTTCGGCCTAAAAAGGACTTAGGAATGAACTTTTTTAAATCATCGGCGGCAATAGTGCGCTCGTGGTCGATCGATACTAAAATGATTTCCCCGGCAGACTCCGCTACAGTTTTAATCAAAGCTTCCGCACGAACCAAACTCAGTGAGCCTAAAACAATCGAAGGTGATTTTAGTTCGCATAATAATGCTGCGGTTGAGGCGATTCCCTCTTCGTTATGCGAACCATCGACAATTAACGTGCGACCGTCTTCTAATTTTATCTCCTGCCAGCGGGCCAACCATTCGATATTTTGTAAGGCGGTCCTGGCGGTATCACTGTTAATTGGAAAAGCGTTTGCTAATTCACAGGCCAATAATGCTGCGCCTGCGTTTTGACATTGATGCTGGCCTTTTAGGTTCGTCAACGGAAGTTCATCTTTAAAGCGGTCTCTGACAAAATAAAGTGGTGCACTAACTTGCTTGGCGCGATTTACGATAACCACTTCAGCTTCAGGTGGTACGAAGCCAACCACACAGGGGATGCCTGATTTTAAAATACCGGCCTTCTCGGCAGCAATTTCTGCAATGGTGTTTCCGAGATATTCTTGGTGATCCAACCCAATCGAGGTAATCACACAGACTTCTGGACGTCCTATATTCGTCGCATCCAAGCGTCCACCCAAGCCAGTTTCGATGATTGCAAGATCAACTTTCTTTTCCCGGAATTCGGTCCAAGCTACCGCCGTCATCAGTTCAAAGAATGTGGCATCTAATTCAGGGTGGGTCTGATGTATAGAATTATAATGCTCGCGCAATTGTTCAACTAAAGCGATAAGTCGCTTTTCTGAAATAGGCTCGCGATTAATCTGAATGCGTTCTCCAAGTTCAATTAAATGGGGACTCGTATAGAGGCCGGTGCGTCGACCATGAGCACGCTGAATAGATTCAATCATGACACTGGTCGATCCCTTGCCATTCGTTCCAGCGATGTGAAAATAGGGACAAGAGTTCTGTGGATCACCGAGTCGCTCTAATAAAAGTTGTGTCCGTTCCAAGCCCAGTGCCGAACCTAAGTTCCTTAAGTTCGTTAACCAGTGAAGCGTAGTGGCCGCGTTCATATCGGCCTGACTTAATTAAGCGGAGCGGCGCTTAGCCGGCTTAGTTTTACGATGAGCCAAGGCACGCAACAAACTAGCCAACTTTGCCTTCATCTCTTTGCGATGAATAATCATATCGATCAAACCGCGCTTTAAAAGGAACTCCGAAGTTTGAAATCCTTCAGGCAAATCTTGGTTAGTGGTTTCTTTAATCACGCGAGCACCGGCAAAGCCAATCAAAGCACCAGGCTCAGCGACGATCACATCGCCCAGTGTTGCATAGCTCGCCATCACACCTGCCATAGTCGGATTGGTTAAGACAGCGATATAGGGTAAACCTGCACTGCGTAATTTTGCTAAGGCGGCACTGGTCTTAGCCATTTGCATTAAAGATAAAATTCCTTCCTGCATGCGGGCACCACCTGAGGCACAGACTACCACGCAAGGACATTTCATTTTAATCGCTCGCTCAATGGCACGGGTAACTTTTTCACCAGCGACTGAACCCATCGATGCACCCATGAAAGAAAAGTCCATGATAGCGAGGGACACAGGTAGACCGTCCATCAAGCCGTGACCACAAATCACTGAATCTTTGAGACCCGACTTTTTTTGGTGTTGAGCAACGCGCTCGGGATACGAACCGCCCGCCGTAAATTTTAGGGGATCTTTTGAAGTTAGTTTATGATCAGTTTCCTTCCAGGTGCCTTCATCAATTAAAAGTTCAATGCGGCGACGGGTAGATAATCTCTCATGATATCCACTGACCGGGAAAACATTCCAATTGGCTTCAAGATCCTTGGAGTAAACCATTTCGCCCGACTGTGGGCACTTGGTCCACAAGCCTGCTGGAATATCTCTCTTTTTAGGAGTAGGTGTGTGAGTACGTTTACGAAAGACAGCCATAATAATTCTAGGCTTATCTTAAACTATCCATTCAATAAAAGGAAAGGTTAAAAAAGCCTTATTTTACGACCTTTATTGACCGATCATCAATTTCTCGTGCCTATTCCAATAACGCAAACGTCGTCGATTACTTAAGCGTAATTTCAATTTACTAATAGTCACTTTAACACCGCCAAACTTTAAACTTTCTAAAGCCAAGCGAAACCACTCACCCCAAGGTTCAACTTTTAGAGAACTCACGAGAAGAGCCCACCTCATAGCATCGAGCTTAGCTGTTTTAAGTATTTGGGCGGCTTTAGATTTATTAATGAAGTCATTTCGCAGTGCGTGCCTAATATCCAATTCCCACTGTAGGAAATTCTTTGCATGTTTTTTAGCGAACTGCAAGTGGGCATCTTTTAAGCTATCGGTGATACCATTTCGCCACTTCCATTGATTTTCTGTAAAATTGTTAGTGTGTAATCGATAAGATAACAACGGCTCAGCAATATAATAAATTTGCCCAAGTATTAATGCCCTCACCCAATAAACATTATCTTCAGCGTGGCAAAAATCGGGTTTAATCGGGTCAAAGTCTTTGGCGATACGAGCGCGATAAGCGGCCGCTGCACCCAAAATGGGCGATTTAGCGTATATATAACTCGGCTTTTTATCATAAGAAAAAATTTCGTCCGCTTTGATACAACGAGGATGTTTTAAATTGTTTCCATTTTCATCAATACGCTGAGTTTCCGAAACTACCAACATAACATCTGGATGTTTTTTAAATACCTCCGCAGTTCGCTTAAGACGACAGGGATAAGAAATATCATCACCAGAAATATGTAAGAGAATTTCTCCTGTGGATACACGGTTCGCGCGATTAAATGCTTCCACCAGCCCATGGTTCTTGCCATCGCCCGCGAGTACAACTCGTACATGGGGTGGAACCTCACTTGCCAAAATACTTTCTATAATCTGACGTGTTCCATCAACGGATCCATCATCATGTACGATTAATTCATATTCGGGATAGTCCTGATTTAATGCACTTCGTAAAGCATCACCCACAAAACTCGCATGATTATATGAAAGAAAGATTACACTAGCTTTCATCGTGAGAAATTAGCTAATCGCTCCAAAATTAATTCGTAGGCCTTCACAGCACGCTCGGCCATTTTGATTTCAAAATTTTCATCCGGGGCATGCAAATTAGAATCAGGTGTAAACAGCCCAATCATCACGGAATCGAGTCCGGTCTCGCGACGGATATCTCCGATAATTGGGACGCTTCCGCCCTCTCTTAAATAGAGCGGAGCTTTTCCAAAAGTTTCTGTAATAGCTTTGTCAGCCTCACGGAATGCACGTGCTAAAATTGGATTCTGGTCCTTGGGGGTATTTGGACGATCCGGCGGACAAACGTAATACGCCGCATTACCCTGCATCTCTTTAATTTCTACACGCACACCCTTGGGTGAACGCGCACGAATCGCCTCTGCCACCTTGCGATGAATATCAACCGGATCCTGACCTGGAACTAAGCGACAAGTAATTTTCGCGAACACCTTAGAAGGAATCACCGTCTTGGATCCTTTTCCTTGGTAGCCGCCACCAATACCGTTAAATTCTAAGGTAGGTGCAAAGCGTACCGCTTCAAGCGCATCTAAACCTGGAGCTGGATGTAATTCATCGACCGCCAAGAATCGACGATACTCATCTTCAGTCATTGGAAGCTTTCGTAATTCTTCTCTTTCCCAGCGTACTGGCTGTTCTACGCCATCATAGAAACCATCAATAACTACGGCATTATCTGCATCATGTAGTGAGGCACAAAGTTCAGTTAAAGCCTGAATCGGATTATAAACAGCACCTCCATGGAGACCCGAGTGTAAATCGCCACGCGGACCAGTAAGTCCAACTTCTAAACCAATAATTCCGCGCAGACCTGTGGTGATAACAATTTGATCAGAGGAGGGACTAGCAGTGTCAGATAAAATTACACAATCCGCTTCAGATAATTCTTTCTTATGCTTATCCAAAAATTCTGGGAAACTGGGGGAACCAATTTCTTCTTCACCTTCGATGAGAAAAGTAATGCGCAGGGGAAGATCGGGCTTACGCTTCAAGAGTTGAGCGATAGCTACGACGGCAGCCAAGTGAGGACCTTTATTGTCGGCTGTGCCACGTCCCCAAATTCTTCCATCGCGAACGACTGGATCAAAAGCTGGACTGGTCCAAAGATTTAATGGGTCAGCTGGCTGAACATCATAATGCCCGTAGATAACAATATGCGGCCACTCACTGGGACCACGACGACGTCCTAGCACAATCGGGTGAAGGGGGGTTGGAACAACTTCTACCTCTAAACCAGCTCTCTTAAGTAAACCGCAAATATGCTCTCGAGCCCCAGTCATCCCATCATTAAAGGCAGAATCGGTCGAAACACTGGGGTGTTTGACGTATTCAATCAGCTCACGGATAAGATCCATGCCCCTCATTAGGGCAGATTGTTGGATAAGTGCAAGGCACAGCACACCCGAGGTGGTCTCTTTTGACATTTTCCAAAGATATCTCCAGAAACATTATACATGTCCGCCGCGGAACAAATTCAATTAATGAAGGCCCGCACCGAAAAATTCATCGGTGAGCAGGAAATTATTAAGCGCCTATCGGCCGGTAAAACCTTGCGGGTAAAACTCGGCGTAGACCCAACTCGGCCAGACCTCACGTTTGGTCACATGGTCGTCCTAAATAAACTCCGTCAATTTCAGGACCTCGGACATCAAGCCGTTCTTATTATCGGAGATTACACGACACGTATTGGCGACCCGACGGGCAGATCTGATACTCGACCTGTCTTAAGCGAAGCCGATATCGAAGCTAATGCTAAAACCTACCTCGAACAGGCTTACCGAATTTTAGATCCTAAAAAAACTGAAGTTCGTCGAAACAGTGAATGGTTTGGAAAAATGTCTTTTCTCGATGCACTCAATTTAAGCCGACAAATGACCGTGGCTCAAATGCTAGTACGAGACGACTTCGCTAAACGTTACAGCGAGCAAACCCCTATATCGATTGTCGAATTCCTCTACCCTCTTTTACAGGGTCACGATTCAGTAATGCTAAAAGCTGATATCGAAATCGGCGGAAGTGATCAGTTATTTAATATGATGGTCGGGCGCGATCTCCAAGAAAAAGCCGGTCAAGCACCGCAAGCAGTTTTAGGCATGCCACTCCTAGTCGGTCTCGATGGTGAAAAGAAAATGTCTAAGAGTTTAGGCAACTATATCGCCTTTAATGAAAACCCCAAAGACATGTTCGGAAAAATCATGTCGGTACCCGATGACACCATGTGGGTTTACTACCGACTACTTCTTGAGTGCAGTGAGGAAGAAATTAAATCTCTTCAGGCCCAACACCCGATGGAGATGAAAAAGCAGCTCGCGGTTAAACTCACCGATAAATTCCATGGCGCGGGCAAAGGCGGAAAAGAGCGCGAAGAGTTTGAAGCCGTATTCTCAAAAGGCGGCGTTCGCACTGATATGCCTGAGTTTTCCTGGGGAACGCTTGCGCCAAATTCAACGAGCGCTGGCATTGTTGATCTTTTAGCGGCCACCGGACTCTTCCCTTCCAAAAAAGAAATTCGTCGTCTCATTGAAGGTGGAGCCGTTAAAATCGGCGATGACAAGGTTTCAGATCCGGCCCTAAAAATTTCTCAGCCAACTTCAGAAATAATTATTCAAGCCGGTAAACGTACTTTCGTGAAAGTGAAGTAAGATATGACCCAGGAAATACCTCTCGTATTTTGCTTTGATGGTAACTTTACTAATTATGCAGCGGTTGCTACTTTCTCTGCGTTCACAAACTCGAAGTCTAAACTAAAAGTCCACTGGATCATTCCAAGTGAAGCCGAGAATGCCACGATTCTAGTCAAGGAACTCCTGATAAAGTGGGGTCTAGATATCACTATACACGTAGCATCTGACCAACATTTTAATGGATGGAAGGAACAGGGGCATATCAAAAAAGCCACATACATTAGATTACTTATTCCTGAGATTATCTCCGCACCTAAAGTTATATACCTAGACTGCGATTTAATCGTGCAAGCAGATATTGTTGAATTATTTGAATTAGAAATCGGGGCCAGTGTTGTCGCCGGAGCCCATGATGCTATTGGCGAAAAATATACTTTAATGCCCCAGATAAGCGGCGACAAATATATCAACTCGGGTGTGATGGTTTTAAATTTAGAATCGCTCAGAAAAAATCGTTTTTTGGAAACGTGCACAGAAATATACAATAAATTTTTAGCCGAAGTTACCTTCAGTGATCAATGTATCATAAATAAATACTCCGAGGGTCAAAAAACATTAATAGATCCCTGTTGGAATTATTACTTTTTTATTTACGATAACCTCGAAGTATCACCCAGCAATGAGCCAGCTGAGTTCCAGAAAGCAAAAATTTTGCACTTTACCGGACACATTAAGCCTTGGTCTGTAAACTGCCCGGCACACCTTGGTGACCGTTGGTGGGAATATGCCAATAGGCTTAATTTACCAAATTTAGAACGAAAACCCTACGATAACTTCATGGGTAAAAAAATTAAACGAGGCATAAGAAGGCGGATAATGGATAGTGTCTATAAACGTATTCTAAAAATTGGGCAGGTTGCGAAGAGATTATATAGAGAGTAGATTCACCGAAAGACGCCCTCCGGCAGTCTTTTCCCTTCCCTAGTGCCAATCTGAGTCCCTATTATAGCCTCCCGCATGGCCGACGAACATTCCAGTCCTGACTTTGTACACCTCCATGTGCACACCGACTACAGCATGCTCGATGGCTGCAGCCGAATTGATCGATTAATGGAGCGTGCCTGCGATATGAACATGCGCGCAGTTTCTATTACTGACCACGGAAATCTTTTCGGACTTTTTGATTTCTGGAATGAGGCCCAGAAAAAATCTAAAAATGGCGGAAAACTTAAACCACTCTTAGGTTGCGAACTTTATTTAGTCTGGGATCACGCGCTGACCGATAAACCCGATCGCCGTGAGCATAAATATTATCACATGGGCGTCATCGCCCAAAATTTTAA
>CANCLV010000018.1 GCA_947378905.1 Opitutia bacterium | reverse complement strand
ACTTGAGCAATCATGTGCGTCAGTAATGAGTAACTGGCGATATTGAAGGGCACACCTAAAAATAAATCTGCGCTACGTTGATAGAGTTGGCAGCTTAAACGATTATCGGTGGAAACGTGAAATTGATAAAGTGTGTGGCAGGGTGGAAGAGCGACTTTATCAGCTTCGAGTGGATTCCATCCGGTGACGAGATGTCGACGGCTCGCAGGATTTTTTTTCAGTTGTTCAATCAGTAGTTTGATTTGATCAACGCCGTCAGAATTATATGTGCCATCGGGTTTTTTCGTTGCACCAAAATTTCTCCATTGATGTCCGTAGACTGGTCCGAGTTCACCTTCGCCGCGACCGAACTTCGCACACTGTTCGGCGGTGGCCCATTCATTCCAAATAGTTACTCCTCTTTCGGTGAGCCACGCGTTGTCGGTGCGTCCGGCTAAAAACCAAAGGAGTTCTTGAATGATAGATTTAGTATGAACTTTTTTCGTGGTTACCAAGGGGAAGCCTTCGGCGAGGTCGAAACGCAGTTGGGCTCCGAAAATTCCGAGGGTGCCGACGCCTGTTCGGTCTTTGCGTACTTCGCCCGTTTGGCGGACATGACGAAGTAAATCTAGATAGGCCTTCATAGATTGAGGGTTAACCTTGATGCACCCCCATCGGCAATACGGAAAGGCGGGTGATTTTTGAACCTTTCGCCCTTGCCAGCCCGCCCCCCAAAAGACACCCCTAAAGGTGCTAATATGAGTGATAAGCCTGACCTTAATGCTATTTCGCACGACCTGCATGCAGTTCGTTTAGAGAAACTTGCTCAACTTCGTGCAAACGGGGAAGACCCGTTCCGTGCTAACTGGAATCAGTCACACATTTCTAGTGAATGTGCTAAACTTCTTCCCGAGGGTGTCGAAGAAGGCCCGGAAGTCTCCGTCGCCGGCCGCGTCGTCGCGATTCGTGTCATGGGTAAGGCAAGCTTTGTTAAGATTCTTGATCGTGCCGGCATTCAACAATGTTACTTCACGCGCGATGCTTTGACGGAACGCTATGACACTCATTTCAAAAAACTGGTAGACTTGGGTGACTTCATCGGTGTTCGCGGAAAACTTTTTAGAACCAAGACAGGTGAAGTGACCGTACGAGCTGCGGATTATGGTTTGGTTTCTAAAGCCGTTCGTCCCTTGCCTGAAAAATGGGCTGGGTTGACGGATGCTGAAAAAATTTACCGTCAGCGTTATCTTGATTTAGTGGTGAATGAAGAATCGCGCAATCGACTCTTAATTCGCAGTCGCGTGATTGAATCAATTCGTAAGTTTTTATGGAGTCGCCAATTTACTGAAGTAGAAACTCCCGCACTTCACTCGGTTGCGGGTGGTGCTGCGGCGCGTCCGTTTGAAACACATTCCAACGCTTTGGATTGTGATTTTTACTTAAGAATTGCCCTAGAATTGCACTTAAAACGCTGTTTGGTCGGTGGCATGGATCGCGTGTTCGAAATTGGCCGCGTGTTCCGCAATGAAGGCGTTTCGATTAAACACAGTCCAGAATTCACGATGCTCGAAGCTTATCAGGCCTATACTGATTATCGTGGTATGATGGAATTGGTGCGTAGTCTCATTCAGACAGTGTGCAAAGAAGTTTTGGGTCAGACTGTCGTCACTCGTCCTGATGGTGTAGCCATCGAACTCGGTGGTGAGTGGCGCGAAGCTAAGTATAAAGATTTAATTATCGAACGCACGGGCGACGCTCAATGGTTCTCACGTAGCAAAGAAGAAAAAATTGCAGCCTGTAAGAAACTGGGCCTCGAAGAGCCGCGTACGGATTGGGAAGATTTTGAAGTGACCAATGAAATTTTCGGAAAGCTTATTGAGCCCACTTTATTACAGCCGACTTTCGTGACGCATATTCCGAAAGAGTTATGTCCGTTGGCTAAGGTTACCGTGGGTGATGATTCGACCATCGATGTGTTTGAGCTTTGTATTAACGGTCAAGAAATTGCGCCTGCTTATTCGGAACAAAACGATCCAGGTGTGCAAAGAAAGATGCTGGAAATACAGGCTGGAGCAGAAACTCAGAAAATCGATGAAGATTTTCTTTTAGCGCTCGAGCACGGTATGCCTCCAGCAGGTGGCTTGGGTATTGGCATTGATCGCTTGGTCATTCTTCTCACCGGTGCCGCTAACATTCGTGATGTGATTCTCTTCCCAACATTGGGACCTGATAAAAACGCTTAAGAACATAACTTGCTCTGGTTTCTTCAAATCGCCCTTCGTCAACTCTTTCAGCCAGGAAAGCGTTTTCCAGCGTTTGCGATTGTATCTATCTTGGGCGTAGCTCTGGGCGTGGCAGCCTTACTCGTTGTCCAAACCGTGATGAATGGATTTGGTGAAGAACATCGTTTGCGCATTAGAGAATCTTTTGGCGACTGCGTAGTGCTTACGCGCACAACGATTACGAATCCTGCTGAACTAGTAAAAAAACTACGTAAGGATGATGAGGTACTTAATGCCGCTGCTTTTACGGAAGGCCCAGCTTTATCGCGACACGGACAATTTTCAGGCGTAGCCTTCGTGAGAGGTATCGATCTAACCGTTAAAGAACAACCCGCTCGTCCTTACATTGCGGCTGGGTCATTTGATGATCTCGATGATGGACGTGTTATTTTGGGTTATGGTTTAGCCAAAACATTACGCGTTAATATTGGTGATAAAATTGAACTTTGGTCACCCGCCATGGCTGAGTTGGCTGAAAAAGGCCAGGCTCCTTTGCCAGCAGAACTCGAAGTCTGTGGTATTGTACGAACAGGATTTACCGAGGTTGATGACCGTGCAGCGATTATTCCTATTCGACGTTTTCGTGAACTCTGGGCGATGGGCTCGCAGGCACACGGTATTACTCTAAGATTCAAGAACCCTAATGATGCTCCAGCGATTGCTGCACGCCTAAATGTGGGAAGCCCAGAAATGCATTTTGTCCCATGGCAGGAAATTAAGAAAAATTTTCTCGAAGCCATTCGTTTCGAAAAAACGATGCTCTTCTTTTTAATGTTCATTATCACTTTAGTCGCATCGTTTTCTATTGGTAGTACACTCTTCTCGGCCGTGATTCGTCGTACGCGCGAAGTGGGTGTTCTGGTTTCGATGGGCGCAAGACGTTGGCAAATCGTTGCACTCTTCGGGATTCAAGGTTTAATGATTGGATTGCTCGGAACACTGTTAGGATTTGCGCTTACTGGGTCCATTTTAGCAGCCCGCGAAAATATTTTAACTATTATAAACAAGATTTTCGGCGATGGTGATATGGTCGCGAACGTTTATCAGTTCTCCAAGGTTCCGTTACACTATGATAGTTCAGATTTCATAGTAGCTGCCGGATTCACCTTATTAGTTACCACGCTCGCTGGATTGGTGCCTGCTATTTGGGCCGCCAGCCGCAAACCTTCGGAGGCCATGCGGCATGTCTAAAGTATTATTAGAAGCTAAGGATCTGAAAAAGTCTTTCTCGACGGCAGCCGGTTCGCTCGATGTTTTACGTTCGATTAACTTAACGGTTAATGAAGGTGAATCCGTTTCTATTCGTGGTCTTTCGGGGTCGGGTAAGACGACGCTACTGCAATTACTTGGTGGGCTTGAAGCACCTGATGCGGGTGAAGTCTTGATTGATTTAAAATCTCAAGGCCTCGTTTCTCCGCATTTACATTTAGGACACGGTGTCGGATTTGTTTTTCAGAATTTTCAACTTATGCCTGAGTTGAATACCTTGGAGAATGTTATGCTGGCGGCCAAAATTCTGGGTACGCCAGATGCTGAATTTAAAGCCCGCACGTTAATTGAGTCTGTCGGCCTCGGTTCACGCTTAAATCATTATCCATCTCAACTCTCGGGAGGGGAATGTCAGCGTGTGGCTATTGCCCGTGCACTAATTAACGACCCAACCATTGTTCTAGCGGATGAGCCAACGGGTAACTTAGACGAAGCCACCGGCCAGCAAATCATTAATTTATTGCTCGGTATTGTGGCTAAAAAGCAAATGGCTCTGATTTTGGTAACACACAGCCGTGAGTTCGCTGAACGCACGCAAAGACAGTTGTTGCTGACTAAAGGCGTTTTATCTCCGGGCTAATTTGACAAGGGTTTCGAACTGATTTGTATGTGGGAACTATGCAACCCACTACTTCTCCTGCCCAATTAATTTCTGCTTTAGAATGGCGTTATGCGACCAAACTTTTCGACACCAAGAAATTACCTGCAGCAACTTGGTCGGCGCTAGAAAAATCTCTACAATTAGCTCCGTCATCATACGGATTACAGCCTTGGAAATTTATCATTGTCGAAAATCCAGAAATTCGTGCGAAGTTGCGTCCGGTTTCTTGGAATCAATCGCAAGTAACCGACGCTTCTCACTTAGTTGTCTTTACTCGTCGAACTGAAATGACTGAAAAAGACGTTCAAGACTTTTTTGACTTAATGGTTTCTGAGCGAAAAGTTGAGGCGGATAAAATTGAAGCCTACCGTCAAATGATGATTGGTGGTGTGGTTAAAGGTAAAGATGCTACCGCCCAAAAAGAATGGGCTGCTCGCCAAGTTTACATTGCCCTAGGACAATTTATGGCCGCTGCTGGTGTAATTGGTGTTGATACCTGTGCACTTGAAGGAATCGATCCAGCTGCCTACGATGATATTCTTGGACTCAAGGGTAGTGGTTATGAAACCATGGTTGCCTGTGCAGTGGGATATCGTTCCGCCGAAGATAAATACGCGGCGATGAAGAAGGTTAGATTCCCGATGAGTCGTATTTTCGGAAAGGTTTAACTTTTCTTAACCCATTCCCGGAAGCTTTCATCATCGATGAGAACTTCTGGGTCGCCGTATTCAGTCGATAAGAGATTTTTATAAGTCTCGTCGGCGAAGCGACGGCAGTGGAGTAGCACACGGGCGGTGTGTCCAGGGGCTCGAACGAGTCGTCCGAGTGCTTGGTTTACTTTGCGCATGCCTGGGCGCACATAGGCTAGGGCGAAAGCGTCTTCTGCGCCGTCTTCAACGAACATTTTTCTGCGGGCTTCTTGGAGTGCATTCACCTCAGGGAGTGCGGGACCAATGACAACTGCGGAGCGAATTTTTCCACCGAGCAAATCGACCCCTTCGCCCAACGATCCGCCGAGGATTAAGCAAAGAATGGTGGATGTTCTCAATGAATCATCGACGAAGCGTGCGGTGCCATCGGGTCCGAGACCACGAGGTTGTAAGGCGATTGATGTGTCGGAATTTATTTTTTTAATCTCTTCAACAATCGATTCAGCATACTTGTACGAAGGGAAGAATGCTGCCACTGAGCCTTCTTGGGAAAGTTTTATTAATGATTGAGCGGTACGTTGGTGGTGACTCTCACGAGTTTTTAAGCGCGTATCAATCCGACCATCAATCGCGACCGTGTAGGCACCTTGTCGCCAAGGTGCGAGGGCGTCGACGCGCATGATGTGGTCGTTGTTTAATCCACATTCCGAGGCTAAGGCACCGCGAGGTCCGGGCGTTGCGGTCATGAGTAATACATGGGCAAACGATTGCAGTCTTTCGCCTGTAGCTTTGGCGGCGGTTAAACAATCTAGATTGATTTGACCGGCATTGGGCGACCAAAGAAGCCAGCCCAAATCGGCCTCTTCGAGTCTTTGTGACCACAAGGTAGCATTCCAAACTGCCGTGCGTGCTTCTTCGGGCAGGTTATCTAAATCGATGGGGAAGGTATTGCCTAAGGGTGCAAGTTTTTCGGTCAACGTCATGGCTTCCAGACGATCATCAGGTGAAAGTGTGTCGGCTTTAGGAAGTCGCCCCACGAAATCGGCCCAAGCTTGGGTAGCTAGGCACCAGGGCTCGGGCGCGCGAAACTTGGTTAAGGTGAAACTAAAATCCGCCGCTGATTGAGCGTCGTCACGAAGTGATAAACATTCAGCGGCACGCTCGGGAAGATTATGAGCTTCATCAACGATCAGCATCGTGTCGTGGTCGTTCCAACCTGGAATCGTTTCCAGTGCTGAGCGATTACGCGGAGAGAAGACATAATTATAATCACAGATTATGACGTCGGCGTGACCAAGCATCGCTTTGGTAATATCCCAGGGTGGCACGCCAGCAATTTTTCCTATTTCTCTAATACGTCTTAACTCTGCACCATCGGCGAGTAGGGCTTGTGGGTCGATAGCTGCACGCGCCCAGTTTTTACGAATCTCTTCTGGGTCATCGGTGAGGCCATCGATTTCATGTTCACTGCGTGGACGAAGAACCATGCCGCTGAGTTCAGTCGATTTAGCTAAACGTCTTAGCTCGGCCAAAACTTGTAATTGGCCAGTTCCTTTACCAGTCAGATAAAGTAAGCGGCCGACACGACCGCTTCTTAGGAGTGCAAGTCCGTGTCGTAGGGCGGCTGAGGTTTTACCGAAACCCGTAGGGGCAACCATGAGTCGGATAGGCGATTCAAGAGCAGCTTGATCGAGATCTGCGCAAGCCTGTAGCCATTCGACGCGGGGTGCGTCTTTAAAAGGCAAACGATCGGGGAGAAGTAGTAATCGAGCGTGGCTGGCCCGACGATTTTCGGCGTGGCTTGCGAGAACTTCAGCCTGATTTAATAAATCGCTTTCGGCGCTGTCTGGTAAGGGTAGTGTTTGTTTAGTGCCATCTTTAGGGTCAACAAAGACCAGTTCGCCAACGACACTTTTGATATTCGGTAGAATACGTGCGGCGTGGCAATAGATACCCAGTTGAAGAAAGTGATGTGGATAACGCTCGCGTAGAAATTCTGTTTTACGTGGTAATGATACCGTGACGGTTTTTATTTCGCGAATGGTGACATCGCCGTTTTCTTCGCGCCATTGATCCGTTCGGCCGGTGATACAAACAATCCAGCCGAGTACTTTGATTTCACAGGCGATAGACTTTTCAAATTCCCACTGATTATTTTCGGCATCAGCGTGCAGTCGAAGGGTTTCGTGCCACTGTCGCCCAGCCTCGGCACGCCAAGGTGAGCTACCAGAGCCTGCGGTAGGGCCAGGGCGAAAGGTAGCAAACTCTTGTGCGCTGACCTCAATACGCTTGGTTTTAATATCAATACGCATTACGGCAGAACGAAGTGAATTTCTCCGGCGGCCCAATGTTCTAAATCGGTCGAGAGTTTTGCTATGGTTTCTTCGTCGCAGGTTTGAGCATCGAGAGGCTGAGTTAAAATGTTGCCGGCGGACTCTTGTCGATTGCCTAGGCGGGTGAGCCAATGTTCGTGAACGGGCCAGCCACCGTCTTTAATCATTAACCACAGACCTTTGAAGTAAGCTGCATCGGGGCGAGGACGTTCGGCCATGGCGGCAAAAGTTTCCATCGCGATGCGATAACAGACTTGAGCGGACTCAGGTGGTGGTGGATTTTTTCGAATCATCGAGGCGAGGCGACAAGCCCGCTCGAGTGTGCGGTGGTTTTTAGCGATGCCTAGGTGACGGGTGATTAATCGATAATCTTTAGCGAAGCGGGTGCCGCCATCTTTAGATTTTTCAATTTGTATTTCGCACTCATCAAATAAATCGGGAGCCGTAGTCGTCTTGCTTCGTGTCAGGCGAATTAAGCAACGTTCCAGGCCTTGTTGAGGTTCTAGAAAAGTTAAAAGAGTGTGAGATTCTCCCGAGGGATCACGTCCGAGAATGAGACAGCGCAGTGTGGCCGATGACATTCGTAGTTACTCTTTGTTTTTGGGCTGAGGCACGACTGAGCCGAAACTCATTAAAAGTCCTAAAGCTTCTGTGACGGTTAGTTTCGTTTCCTTAATTTCATCGGCTTTCACTTGTAATACAAATCCAGCGGTGGGGGCTGGGGCAGAGGGCACAAATACATTAACCACTTTTTCGCCGATGGCTTCGGAAAGTATGCTGGGCTGTTCGTTGGTGATAAAAGCAATACTCCAGCAGCCGGGACGTGGGTATTGTACGAGCACTACGCGTCGGAAAGTATCTTTATTTCTTCCGCTCAAGGCGTCGACCATTTGGCGGATTGTATTATAAAGCGCCCCAAGTCCGGGCATGCGTTCCACGATGCTATTAACCCAGTTATTAAATATTTTTCCGAAGATACGCTTAGAGAGCCATCCTAGTACGATGAGGATGACGGCCATGATGAGCGCCGAAATCAGAACGAGGGCGAGGTGCGAGGGGCCTGATTGGAAGTCAGGAAGCTTCGCATTCTCATCATAGAAAAAGGGTAATAAATTTTGGATTAAAGTCTGAACGGGTGAGGCAACGAGTCCGATTAAAATGGTGACGACGTAAAGTGTTAGCCCGATAGGTAAAACGAGGAACAGGCCGGTCAGGAAATTGTGACCGAGGAGTGATCCGAAAGAAGTTTTTGGTTTAAGATTGGGCATGTTTTAACTGATTCCTTAATACCGAGTCGGCCGTAAGCGTCAATCGTGTGAGTGGGTTTGCAAACCTTGATTTATTGGATAAGTTAATAGTGATGAAACTACCCCAATTTCTTATCATTATGTCATCCATTATCCCAAGTTTTGCCAGTGCCACCGAGGGTGAAGCTTATGCGCGTACGGCCCCTGGGCAAATCGAGGTGAAGGAGTTGCCGGCGGCACGCTTGATGATTTCAAAATCAGAGCAGCCCTATTTCTCCGCGAATAATAAACTTTTCGGAAAACTTTTTAATTATATACGCGAAAAAGAAATTCCGATGACTGCCCCCGTCGAGGCAAAAATAAATCCAGGAGTGATGATATTTTATATGGATGCAAATTCGGCCGTGCGTGCCGATTTGAAACCAGGCACAGAAGTTGAATTGCTAAATTTAGAGGCTCGGACCGTGGTTGCAGTTGGCATTCGTGGTTCTTACTCGAAAGAAAACTACGAGGAGGGATTAACGCGTTTACAAGACTGGTTGAAATCTCAGCCGCAAATTGAAGTCGTTGGCGAGCCCTACGCCGTCTACTGGAATAGTCCTTTTGTACCGTTTTTCTTAAAACAGTCAGAGGTACATATTCCCGTTAAAGTTAAAAATTAATTTAACCTTAATTAAATCCAGGTACGCTGACGCCAAGAAAGGCCTTGGGCGATTTCTTGAGCTAAGCCTGGTCCGCGAAAAACTAATCCTGAGTAGACTTGTACGAGGGACGCACCTTCGTCCATGAATCGGCCTGCATCTTCAGCACAGGTTATTCCGCCGCAACCGATGATCGGAATTTTTCCCTGTGAGGTTTTACTTAAAAATCTCACCACTTGCAGGGATTTTTCGAGAAGTGGTTTTCCACTTAAGCCACCACGTGTTTCGCAGTTCTCGGTTCCATGAGGTCGGGTAATGGTCGTGTTAGTGGCGATGATACCAGCAAACTTCGTTTCACTCACGACACTGAGAATGTCTTCCAGCTGTGCAGGGTTTAAATCGGGGGCGACTTTTAAAAGCAAAGGAACTGGACCACCTAAAGTATTTTTATTTTCTGCCGCGAGAGTTCTGAGAAGTTTAACCAGCGGTTCACGATCTTGTAGGGCGCGTAGTCCGGGTGTATTCGGGCTGCTGATATTAACGACCATGTAATCGGCGTAAGGAGCAAGCAGTTTGAAAGAAAATAAATAATCCTCTTGGGCTTCTTCGATTGGAGTAATTTTTGATTTCCCGATATTGATGCCAAGGGGGCAGACACGTTGGCCGCGACCCGGTTGATTTTTTAAGCGATTGCGGAGGGCTTCGGCTCCTAGATTCGGAAAGCCATAAGCGTTCACGATGGTTTTGATTTGGGGATAACGCCACACGCGTGGTTTTTCATTTCCGGCTTGGGCGTGTCGTGTCACGGTGCCTACTTCTACGTGACCAAAGCCTAAGGCGGCTGCTCCGCGCCAGCCCAATCCGTCTTTATCAAACCCTGCTGCTAGACCCACGTGATTAGGGAATTTTAAACCAAAAACATTCACTGGTTTAGTCCCTTCCGGAGAAAGACCGCGTTCCATAATCCAGCGAAGTGGGGCAATGCTTCCGATTAGGCCCATTCCCCGCAGTCCGCATTGGTGGGCCGTTTCAGGGTTCATGGCGTAAAATGCCTTAGACAGCACTTTTTCATACAAAATTGACATAGTAAACCTATAAACTGTTATAGGACGAAAGGGAAGCGGAGAACTTCTCGACGGGCAAACAATGTTTCAACCCCTCTTGACTCTCCGCTGAACTTCCACAAATCCATTCCCCCATGGCCGTTACCTCATCAAAGCTCACGTGGTGTACAATTAGACTCAAAAAAGATACTAGTCGCTGGTGGGTGAAAGAAAATTCTGACCCTAAACATTATGACCCAGATGGTTTAGGTATTCTCGATCCACATCAATTACCTTGGGTGCTCGATAATTTAGACCCACTGCGTGAATATGGTCTTTCTAACGAAATTATTGAAGCGGCCTTTGTGCCATTTCAGATTCACTCCATTGAGAAGGATAAAGATGAAACCGTCAGACTCGCTCGCGTGGCGGAACATATTCTTGATTCTGAAGAATTACTTTTCGCCCTTCCTAATGTTAAAGATGGTGAAAAAGGTTCTTATGCTGATTTTCTCGAACACATTACTCGTCTTCGCGTAAAATTCATTAACGACACGATCAAGTTAGAACAAAAATTAACAATTGAGGATGTGGATGAACAATTGGGCGACATGCGCAATCAGGCTTTGATTGAAGGTCGTGACATCCATCCTTTTGAGGAAATTACCGATATTTTAGAATTCGTTCCTGCGGGTCATGAAGTCCCCACAGATGACGATGATGACGATAAGCCTGCTCGTCCTACTTCAGCTGCGGAAGAAATCGCCGACTTACCTGAAGTTGAAGACGATGATAAGTTGAACAAAGAATTAAAGTGGGACGAAGAAGAACGCCCTGAAGACATGGAAGGTGAAGAGGGTGGCGGATCGGGTAACAGTCGTCGCCGTTAAGTCTAAATTCCTTTAGTCGACAATCTTTTGTCTTCGTCTCCAAATGTAGGCGAAGGCAAAAAATAGTCCGCCTATTGATACAGCCCAATCGCCATGCTGTACCCAGAAAGTTTCGGGCTTATGTTTTTGAATGAATAAGGGTCCGACCACGGATTGGCCCGAGAAGTATACGCTATCATTTTGAGTGATCGCCTTGGCTTGTCCAAAGCGGTTGATCGTTCCACTCCAGCCGGCATTTCCGCATCGAATCACAGGTAGTCCCGTGGTGGCTGCTAAAAGAATCGAGTGTGCGTTATGTTGGTAGGCACCTGCTTCACGGCCATACCAGGCATCATTGGTCACAACCACGAGGACATTCGCGCCAGCTAAGGCATGCTGACGGGCGAGTTGAGGAAAAACATCCTCGTAGCAAATTAATGCACCCGCGATGGCCGTTTGTCCTTTGCGATTGGTGATGGGGAATAAGTTAGGTCCACGACCCGCAACACAGTCTTCGTTGATCGGCACAACTTTTCTAAGCGGTAGAATATTTGCGAAAGGTACATATTCACCAAAGGGAACTAAATGACGTTTAGAATAAATAGGTCGTTGTAAGCCCTCGGGCGTAATCACCGCGACGCTGTTGGTGTAACCCGATTCTTCCTTATCGATTGTTCCGATGATGAGAGGTGTTTCAGCTTTTACAGCTAATCGCGTTAGTAAATTGACGTACGGCTGACTGGCTAAAGAGATAGGTAGTGCCGCTTCAGGCCATAAAATGAAATCTGGACGTTCACCTTTTGCGTTGGGTTGACTAGCTGAAAGGGTGAGTGACTCGATTTTTTCGATGTGATCTTGGAGTCTGACTGAGTCCCATTTCGCATTAGGATCAAAATCGGTTTGTACGACACCGGCTGTAAATGGAATTAAATCTGCTCTTGAGACTAAACTCTCAGTACAGGTTAAAAAACCGAAGACCAAAGGTGATAAACAAATATAAAGTTCAGGTGTCAGGCGACTTAACCAGCCCAAGGGCTTGATGGTAGAAAGGTTAGACTGTGTGGTGATTTTAAGTCGAAATATCCAACTCGCGAATCCGAGATTTATAAGAACGAGAAGAGCAGAAAGTCCATAGGGTCCAACCCATGCGCAAAGACTGAGTAGAACAGGATTACCTTCTTGGCTTGCTGAAAGGGGGAGCCAGCCGAAGCCCGTTAAAAATATTGAACGAACCCATTCTAATAATCCCCAAGCACCCGCTAGGCCGATGAGGTAAATGAGACGTGTTAGGAGTGAAGCTTTTTCAGTCGCAGGAAAGATCCAGCGCAAGGCGATGAGCCATAAAAATAAATACAGTGCACAATAAGCAGTGAGCAATATCAGGCCAATATAACCTAAAGGCGGGTACACGTGACGTAGCCAAATGAGTAAACCTATCCAAAGTATCCAACTAATGCTCCATGCTGCCTGTCGCCAAATCTTCCAAGGTACTTTCTGGGTTGTTGAAAGGGTGGCGGGGATGAGTGCAAAAAGTGCAACGAAGGGGTGTCCGACGGGTCCAAATGAGAAGAATAATAATAAGCCAGTTAGTCCGATTCCCAGCCATGCAATCAAGACTGGTGATTTTAAAATTGAAGGCCGCTCAAGGGTCATTCGGAAACAGTTTCAACAACTTCCCAGCCCTCTTCGCGTACAAGGACTTCCGCTTTTTTCCATTTCATTTCTTGGACGTCATCGCCTTTACGAATTTTTACCATGTCGTTGCGTCCAATTTTAGGGGTAGCGCGGCGAAATGGTTCAGCCTTAACTTGGCTGGCAGAATTTTGACTCGCGGTATCTTCCGGTGTGCCTGGCTCGGCAGGGCCGGTGGCAACAGCCCGACCTTGAGCTGATCGTAGTAAGGATTCGAGTGCCTCCATTGATGAAGCAGTGCGGAAAAGCCCGGCACAAACTTCGGTGCGTAACTGACGCATTAACTCAGAAAACGCACGGTAGGCTTCAGTTTTATACTCATTCAATGGATCTTTCTGTGCGTAGCCACGTAGACCGACTGCACGACGCAGTTCATCCATCTCGGTTAAGTGATTCTGCCAATTTTTATCGATAGCACGAATTAAGAGATGCCTTTCTAAATACTGTAGCGCCTCTTTAGATTCATATTTTTCGCGACTCGCTTGGAGTTCGCCGATTTTTTTCATGATGTAGGCTGCTGCTAAATCGCGATTGAGAGATAGAATATCTTCAACGGCTATGCGCACGGGGAAGCATTGGGTGAACCAGGAAACAAATATTTCTGCACCCTCGCGGTCAACCATGCGCTCGCTGTCGGGATAGATTAAACTAATACGCTCCTCAATTTCCTCGGCGATAACTTCGAGAATATTTTTACGGGTATTGCCCTCGACTAATGTACGATTTCTTAGTCCGTAGATAATTTGACGTTGGTAATTAAGAACGTCGTCATACTGTAAAAGACGTTTGCGTTGAGAATAATTCTGACCTTCGACACGCTTTTGTGCGGTGCCGATAGAGCGATTTAATAATGGGTGTTCCAGTGGTTCACCTTCTTTAAATGATTTTTCTAAAAGTGATGAAATAATCCCCGCATTCGAGAAGAGGCGCATTAAGTCGTCTTCTAGTGCGATCAAAAATCTCGAACGACCAGGGTCGCCTTGACGTGAGCAACGGCCTCGTAATTGACGATCTACGCGTCGAGACTCGTGGCGTTCGGTACCGAGAACGAAGAGTCCGCCTAACTCTCTTACGCCTTCGCCCAATCGGATATCTGTTCCGCGTCCGGCCATATTAGTCGCAATCGTTACCGCACCTTTTTGACCTGCCATGGTAATGATATCGGCTTCTTGTTCGTGGTGTTTTGCGTTGAGTACCTTATGCGGGACCTTCGCAATGGTGAGCATTCGACTCAATGTTTCGGAAGCTTCGACGGATGCCGTACCAACGAGAACTGGCTGACCTTTCTTATACGACTCGGTAATTTGCTTTATGGAGTAGCCGTATTTTTCACGACGCGTTTTAAAAACAATATCATTTTCGTCGATACGAATACACAAGCGATGAGAGGGAATAGTTACGACCGTCAGACCATAAATTTCATGAAACTCAGTGGCTTCGGTTTCGGCTGTTCCAGTCATACCCGCTAACTTTTGGTACATACGGAAATAATTTTGAATGGTGATCGTCGCGTACGTTTTATTTTCTTTTTCGAGTGCGACACCTTCTTTGGCTTCCATGGCTTGGTGGAGTCCGTCACTCCAGCGGCGTCCGGCCATAATGCGCCCCGTGTTTTCATCAACGATCATGACCTTGTCCTCTTGTACTACGTAGTGGCGGTCTTTTTCGTAGAGGGCGAAGGCTTTCAGTAATTGGCCGATAGCGTGAATATCTTCGGAGACACGAATGTAATCGGCTTCGGCTTGAGCGCGTATTTCGTGACGTTTTTCTGCGGTCAGTGATTCGTCTTTATCCAATTCAACATAGCGCGTTGGTAGATCGGGTAAAACGAAGGCATCAGGTTCGCCAGGGCGTAAGGTATCGCGACCCAGTTGAGTAAGGTCAGATTCATGATTTCGCTCGCTGATCGAGAAATACAAACGTTCTTTAAGATAATAGCGTCGGTCTTTTTCAATTTCACTAGCGAGATTGCCTTCATGGACTTCGAGTGCTTTTCTCCAGCGACCCACTTCCATGAGTCGACTGAAGGATTTATTCCGAGGCATGCCGTGTGCGGTCAGCCAGAGTTTGTCTAAGGTGTCCTGGGAAGGCTCTTTATTTTCAGGAACTTTTTTTAGTTCAACTTCCGCTTCATTGATTAAGCGAGTAACTAACTTCGTTTGTAATTCAAAAAGTTTACGGACTGGTTCAACTAAGCGTGGAAAAGCTGGTTCGCGTTCTTCGGTGGCAGGGCCTGAAATGATGAGCGGGGTGCGAGCTTCATCGATTAAAATAGAGTCAATTTCATCGACGATACAGAAGTAATGTCCGCGTTGAACTTGTTCGTTGGCGGCTAATGCCATGCCATTATCACGTAAGTAATCGAAACCAAATTCTGAAGCGGTTCCATAAGTAACATCACAAGCATAGGCTTTTTGACGCTCCTCATTGTTCATTTGATTTTGGATACAACCGACAGTCAGTCCTAACCAGCGATAGAGGTGGCCAATCCACTCGGAGTCGCGTCGAGCCAAGTAATCATTCACTGTTACCAGTTGGCAGTTTTTACCCGTGAGTGCGTTGAGATAAAGAGGAAGTGAGGCAACCAAGGTCTTACCTTCACCGGTGGCCATTTCGGCAATTTTATTTTGGTGTAGGGCGATACCACCGATTAACTGGACATCGAAGTGAACCATTTCCCAGGTTAACTCGTGATCACAAACGGTTGCTTTGGTTCCGCAAAGTCGGCGAGCGGCATTTTTTACCACTGCAAAAGCTTCGGGTAAAAGTGATTCTAGTTTTTCACCTTTCGCCAAACGCGCCTTAAATTCTGCGGTCTTGGCACGTACTTGTTCGTCGGAAAGTTTTTGATACTCTAACTCAAGGGCATTGATGCGCTTAACGATGGGGGCGCACTTACGGAGAAAACTCCGATTGTGGCTACCAGCAAAGAGTTTGAGGATGCTTTGGAACATAGGGGACCGGAGGCGAAAGTTAGCAAAACCTCGGTAGAAAAGGCGAGCCAAAGCCCCTAAGGTCTTAATAATAAATAGGGGTAATTTATGTCTCCTTAGGTAGATTAGGCTTAAAATGTTGGATTTATTGGCATTTGGGCTGTTTAAGGTCCCACTTGTCAGCAAGGGCGACGGTGGCGTAGGATATCAACATCCCCATGCTTAAGCTTTTAATTAAGTCCTTAACTATTTTTACCATTGTCTTGGGCGCACGACTCACGGCTGCTGACAGTCCGAAAGTCGTGATTTGGAAATTTGACGATGTACGAGCAGGCGAAAAAGCCCGCTTACTTCCGGGATTTAAACGAGTCAGTGACTGGGCAGTAAAAAATAAAACAGTCATTTCAATGGGAGTAATTTGTGACTCGTTAACGACTCCCAATGCCGACGATGTTGCTTGGATAAAGAAAAATGCGATCGAGAACGGCGGCCGTATTGAATTTTGGTTACATGGATGGGATCACAAGAAACTCAAAAAAACTGATGGTACTGACGGCTCAGAGTTTAATGGCTCGGATTTAGAAACCCAGAAAAAGCATTTTAAAGATGCGTGTGATATTTTTAATAAAAACACTCAACTTACGTTTAACACTTTTGGTGCTCCGTATAATCAGAACGACGAAAATACCACGGTAGCCATGGATGTTTGTCCAAATCTTCAAAACTGGTTTTTTGGACTCAAAGACAAAAAGCATATACTATTGGCGCGCTCAATTAACATGGAGGTGTCCACCGGCAAAGTGAGCTATGATAAATTCGTGCAGGCTTATAATGTTAAAGTCCCTCCTAGTCCTTTGATTTTACAGGGACATGTTGGGCAATGGGACGACTCATCTTACAGCGATTTCGTTAAAATTGCTAATTTTTTGACCAAAGAGGGTTGGGTTGCGCAAACGCCGAGGCAGTGGGCTGAGTCTGCAAAAAAATAAATTAACGCAGAGGTTCGAATCTCTGAATTCTTTAAGAATGATTTTCTGTCTTGCCGTTGTGACAATCCAGTCAAAATTGAAAACTCTTTATGGCTGAAAACGTTTTAATTTTAGGAACTGGATGTGCGGGTTTGACCGCCGCGATTTATGCTGCTCGCGCAGGCTTAAATCCACTGGTTCTCGAGGGTGGTCAGCCCGGCGGTCAATTAACAACGACCTCCGAGGTCGAAAACTTTCCAGGCTTTGTTCACGGTGTGGATGGTAATGAACTTATTTCTAACATGAAAGCTCAGGCTGAGCGTTTCGGTGCACGTTTTGCTTGGGATCGAATTGAGAAAGTAGATTTTTCTGGAGCTACTAAAAAACTCGTGGGCGGTGAAGCTACTTATGAAGCTAAGGCGGTCATTATTGCTACAGGAGCTTCACCTCGCCTCATGGGTATTCCTGGTGAAAAGGAATACTATGGTGGCAATGGGGTTACAACCTGTGCGACCTGCGATGGCGCGTTTTATCGCAATGTACCAGTAGTTGTTGTTGGGGGTGGTGACTCTGCTTGTGAAGAGGCTTTATTTCTCACACGTTTTGCTTCCAAAGTAATTTTAATTCATCGCCGTGATAAATTCCGTGCTTCTGAAATCATGGTACAGCGTGTTAAGTCGCACGAAAAAATCGAACTGGCACTCAATTGCACCCCTCTGGAAATTTTAGGCGGGGCAGACGGTAAAGTTCACACGATTAAAGTAAAAGAAGCGGACGGAAAAATACGTGAAATCGCTTGTAAATGCGTGTTTATTGCGATTGGTCACGTGCCTAATTCTCAACCCTTTACGCCCGCTTTAAAGGTAGATGAAAATGGTTATTTCGTAGCTGAAGCCAATACGGTAGGCACCCAAGTGCCAGGTGTATTTGTAGCGGGCGATTGTGCTGATCACGTCTATCGTCAGGCCATCACAGCTGCTGGTATGGGTTGTCGCGCAGCGATCGAAGCTGAGCGTTGGTTAGCCGAGCACGTAAGCTAAGATTAATCTATTAGTGCAAAAAATAAGGTGCGAATATTCGCACCTTATTTTTTAGATTTAACGAAAGATTACTTCGTCAGAATTTCCATTGCCGATTTCTTCTGTGGAATAAATGGCAACACATGCTCGGTGTAAGGAACAACGACATCGAGCAAGTAAGGGCCGTCGTGATCAAGCATTTCACGAATGGCGTCACGAAGCTCTTCGCGTTTCATGACTTGGCGAGCTTTGATGCCAAAGCCGTTAGCAATCTTAACGAAGTCGGGGTAGAGTCCGCCTGGATTATCAGGGCTACCGATATTCGTTGCGTCACCTAAAATGGTGTGACCACGAACGCCGGCGTAGAAGCGATCTTCCCACTGAACAACCATGCCTAAGTGCTGATTATTAAGGAGGAGAATCTTGGCGTTAATCTTCTCAATTTTCATACACGCCAATTCCTGGATGTTCATGAGGAACGAGCCATCGCCGTCGATGTCGATAACCTGCTTTTTGGGGCAGGCTACTTTAGCACCGATAGCAGCAGGGAGGCCGAAGCCCATCGTTCCAGCGCCGAGTGAGCTAATAAAAGTGCGTGGTTTATTGAATTGGTAGTACTGAGGGGCCCACATTTGGTGTTGGCCCACGCCGGTTGAGATAATCGCTTCGCCTTTGGACTCTTGATAGAGCATTTCAACGGCTTCTTGAGGTAGAATATGCTTCGAACCCTTGCGATCGTAACTGAAAGGGAAGGGATGTTCTTTCTTCCAGCCATTGATGGTGGTGTACCACTTTTTGAGGTCAGGCTTCTTGAAATTCTTTTTGGTCAGAGCTAACAAGCGTTTGAGTGCGTGTTTAACATCCGAGTGAATTGGATAGTCTGCGAATTTATTTTTATGGTGTTCGGAGCGATCGATATCAACGTGAACAATCGTTGCATCGGGAGCAAATTTTTCAATCGCACCCGTGATACGGTCGTCAAAGCGAGCACCGAGTACGATGAGTAAGTCGCTCTTACAAACTGCCCAGTTACCTGCAACGGTGCCGTGCATGCCGTACCAGTAGAGCGATTGAGGATGATTAGCTGGGAAAGCGCCGATACCCATGAGAGTTGAAGCCACGGGAATGTTGGTTGCTTCTGCGAATTCGATTAACTCTTTATGTGCATCGCCTGAAAGGATACCGCCACCGATATAAAGAACAGGCTGTTTTGCTTTTTCGATTAAGCGAATAACCGTTTCAAATTGTGCGTCACCAGGTTTGGGTGGAATCGCTAAACCAGGGATGGAAACATCATCGATTGACTTAGGAAATACAGGGACAAACTCCATTTGTTGTACGTCCTTAGGAATATCAATAACTACGGGACCGGGGCGTCCGGTTGTCGCAATTTTGAAAGCTTTGTACATGATCATCGGAAGTTCTTCGTAGTTTAATACGAGGAAGGAGTGCTTCACGATGGGGAGAGTCATTCCATAAAAATCAGTTTCTTGGAAAGCGGCACGTCCGATGAATTGTTGGTAAACCTGCCCAGTGATGCAAACGAGCGGAATGCTATCCATGTGTGCATCGGCAATTGCTGTAACTAAATTGGTGGCACCAGGGCCTGATGTTGCCATACAGACGCCAGGTTTGCCAGTGGCCCGCGAATATCCATGAGCCATGAAGGCGCCACCTTGTTCGTGACGTGGAAGAATGGTACGGATTTTTTTCGAACGGGTGAGCCCTTGGTGAAGTTCCATGGAGGCACCGCCTGGATAAGCGAAAATGGTGTCGACGCCGAGATTTTCGAGACAACGGACCAT